>NZ_CM001976.1:3915276-3967371 GCF_000406145.1 Dickeya dadantii NCPPB 898
GCTTAGAAAATGTCGCATGTAATGCACCAACCACGCGCAACGTTCACTGCCGAGTAGGCAGCTTAGAAACAATAAACGACCTGTGAAACCTTCGCCCCGGTGAGTTCACTGCCGAGTAGGCAGCTTAGAAATTCTGACGGCGTTTCTACCGCCGGAATCTGAATGTTCACTGCCGAGTAGGCAGCTTAGAAAGCGCGTGATGATCCCGGTGCTGGGCGGTAAACGTTCACTGCCGAGTAGGCAGCTTAGAAAAGTTGAGCGCAATCATGATAGCGCCTGCATTGGTTCACTGCCGAGTAGGCAGCTTAGAAAGGTGTCGAGTTCTGACGTGTGGCGGGGTTCCCGTTCACTGCCGAGTAGGCAGCTTAGAAAAGCAGGCCGTGACAATCACAGCAAAATCAGAGGTTCACTGCCGAGTAGGCAGCTTAGAAAGATGGCATCGGCAGACGGGGCCATGTTCATCAGTTCACTGCCGAGTAGGCAGCTTAGAAATGACAGTCAATGATCCACGCTTCCTCGCTACTGTTCACTGCCGAGTAGGCAGCTTAGAAATCATTCTTCAAGAATTCAGCAAACTTGACCTGCTCCCCGTTGATTAACACACCGCGATGTTAGTAATGTCTTCATCAGCAACATGAGGACATCCCCATGAAGAACCGTTTTTCCGACGAACAGATCATCAATATTCTTCGCGAAGCCGAGGCGGGTGTTTCCGCCCGCGAACTTTGCCGTAAGTACGCCATCTCCGACGCCACGTTTTATACGTGGCGTAAGAAGTTTGGTGGCATGGAATTACCTGAAGTAAAAAGGCTTAAGTCACTTGAAGAAGAGAACGCCCGCCTTAAGAAGCTGCTCGCCGAAGCCATGCTGGATAAAGAGGCACTACAGGTGGCTTTGGGCCGAAAGTACTGACGACAGACCAGAAGCGGGAAGCCGTGACAGTGATGTGCAAAGCGACAGGTCTGTCGCAACGGCGTGCCTGCAGGCTGACAGGTTTGTCCCTGTCGACCTGCCGTTATGATGCGCACCGCCCGGCTACTGATGCGTATCTGTCTGCACGTATCACCGAACTGGCAATGGAACGCCGACGCTTCGGTTACCGGCGTATCTGGCAGCTTCTGCGTCGTGAAGGTCTTTGCGTTAACCACAAACGGGTCTACCGCATTTATCATCTCAATGGCCTGGGCGTAAAACGCAGACGGCGCCGTAAGGGGCTGGTAACTGAGCGGCTTCCGCTGTTGCGTCCGGCAGGTCCCAACCTGACGTGGTCAATGGATTTTGTCATGGATGCGCTGGCCAGTGGTCGCCGGATTAAATGCCTGACCTGCGTTGATGATTTCACGAAGGAGTGTCTAACGATCAGCGTTGCTTTCGGGATTACAGGCGTTCAGGTATCACGCATTCTGGACAGCGTTGCGCTGTTTCGTGGCTATCCGGCGACGATAAGAACAGATCAGGGACCTGAGTTTACCTGCCGTGCGCTGGATCAGTGGGCCTTTGAACATAATGTTGAGCTGCGGCTTATTCAGCCGGGCAAGCCGACACAGAATGGCTTTATCGAGAGTTTTAATGGTCGTTTTCGCGATGAATGCCTGAATGAGCACTGGTTCCACGATGTTGTTCATGCAAAAGAAATTATAAGCGCATGGCGGCAGGACTATAACGAATGTCGGCCTCATTCTTCGTTGAATTATCAGACCCCTTCAGAGTTTGCAGCGGGATGGCGAAACGGAGAATACGGGAGTAAATCAACCGACATTACTAACTGATTATTGTGTTTAATACTGGGGGCAGGTCAAACTCACCACTGTTCACTGCCGAGTAGGCAGCTTAGAAACTCAACTGAGCGAGTTATGTGACCTGCAAAATGTTCACTGCCGCACAGGCAGTATCCCTCCCCGGCCGGGGAGGGATACATCGGTCAGAACGACGTCCAGTCGTCATTGGTGCCGGCGGTGGCGGCGGCACGTTTTTCGGTTACGTTCGGGCGGGCAGAAGGCAAGGCGTGGGATAACGCCGCCGGCTGGCGGACCGGCGACGGCGCGCCGTTGCCGCCCTGCGGCGTCAGGCGGAAGGCGCTGACCGCTTCGGCCAGCAGCGACGCCTGCGATTGCAGCGACAGCGCGGCGGACGCCGACTCTTCCACCAGCGCCGCGTTCTGCTGGGTGGTAGTGTCGATTTGCCCGACCGCGATGTTGATCTGGCTGATGCCGTCGCTCTGCTCATGGCTGGCCTGCGAGATCTCGTTGATGATGCTATGCACATCTTTAACGTGACCGGTTAAGCCATCCATGGTGGATTCGGCGGTATCCACCAGTTGCATCCCTTCCTGAATCTTGTCCACCGAATCGTCGATCAGTTCCTTGATCTCTTTGGCCGCCGTGGCGCTGCGCTGCGCCAGCGAACGCACCTCGCCCGCCACCACCGCGAAACCACGCCCCTGCTCGCCGGCGCGCGCGGCTTCCACCGCGGCGTTCAACGCCAGAATGTTGGTCTGAAACGCGATGCCATCGATAACGCCGATGATTTCAGCCATGCGCATTGAGGCTTCACGAATCCCCCGCATCTTACTGGTGACCGACAGCATCACTTCGCCGCTACGGTGCGCGGCCGACGACGCCTGATTGGCGATCGACGTAGCCTGCTGGGTGTTTTCAGCGGTGTTTTTGATGGTCGATACCAGCTCTTCCATCGACGCCGCCGTCTGCTCCAGCGAGCTGGCCTGTTCTTCAGTACGGGATGAGAGATCCTGATTACCCGCGGCGATTTGCGAGGCGGCGGTGGAGATAGCTTCCGCGCCGTCGCGCACCTGGCCGACAATCTGACGCAGGCTGGCGTTCATGTGGTCCAGCGCCTGCAACAGTAATCCGGCTTCATCCTTGCGGTTGGAGGAAATCTGCGAGGTAAGATCGCCTTGCGATACGCGGTCCGCCATGACCAGCGCCTGCTGGATCGGCTGGGTGACGCTACGGGTGATCGCCATCGCCACCCAAACGCTGAGCACCACGCCGATACCCAGAATCGCCAGCAGGACCAGACGAATATCGTGATAAGTGGCCGACATGGCGTCAACCGTGCTCATCATCGCGTTGTCCTGATAATCCACCAGTTGCCGCACCGCATTGCGGTATTCCCGCTGCGCCGGGTTGAGACGCTGATTAAATTCATTCAGCGCCTCTTCCCGATTGTTGGCTTTCACCAGCGCAATGACTTTTTGCCCGGACTCCAGAAACTTGGCCCGAATACGGCGAATATCGCCGATAAGCTGCTGGTTCTTCGCATCGTTGGATTCATTGGCATGTTTTTCCAGCGCATCCATCAGCCGGGTAATTTCCTTCGATATCGGGGGAATTTGGTCAGACACCGCTTTGATACGGTCATCGCCCGACACCAACAGCAGTTGCTGAAAAACCCGCACGCCTTCATTCACATTATCTATCAGGGTGTTGGCATCAACGGTTTGCGGGTAAATCTCCTGCACGATATCACGTGCGCTATCATGAAAACTCGATAGCTTGGTTATCGATAATATGCCTACAACGACCAGCATGACGGCCAGAACAGCAAAACCGGCCCCCAAACGATACCCGATTCGCCAATCAGATAAACGCATACTCAGCTCCTCACTCCTTATTAAGAACACAATGTCATAAACAAACATGACTTCCTCAGGGGCAAAACACAGAGCCGCGGCTAAAACAGGCATCGCATCCGTTACTGTCAATAATCGTGATAAAAGCAAAGCAACAACCAGACTGATACGTCAGCCAGCCATCACGATGAAATACTTCTCATCCCCTTTTCAGGCGACAAAAATCATTTCCTTTCCACAGTGTGTAAGACAAAAACATTATAAAAAAAGAGATTCAAAAATAGTGCGAGACTAAGACCGGACGCGGGATAGTCTTCACCAGTCGCCATTACATGCACTCTGCCCTGCTCCCTGGCCTACTATCGGCACCTCATTCTATCAACCTTTACGATTCGATCGATAAAAACATTTAAATAATAACTATAGATAGTAAAAAACTATTGGTTTTCCGATATCGATCGGAGATAACAACAAAAAAGACATACTTTCATCAAGGTTAAATCGCATTAATAGCAAGGCGTTAACAAGGCGCGGCGACAGCGCCGGTTAAAAAATCGGGAGCGGGGAAGAAGAACAACCGAACTGTTTTTCATCAGCCAAAATAATCGGTTGCAAACACGCGGTGGACGACGAGCGCGGCATATGGTCGCCTGAGTGAAAAAGATAACCGCCAGACTGGCTTTCTTGTTCCCTGTCGGTAAGCAAAATGGAGCAAAAAAGAAAAAACACGAAATTAATACCAGGCTAATTAAAGTTAGCCGGACATGATAACAATTCCTATATCTGACATTCTCATTCAGGAAATAAATCTTATTAAAACACAGTATCTTTCGCTATTCTTACTCCGGATAAAATTTTCCCGTAGCATCTGTTGACACTATTTTGAACCTTGACTAATACTTAATCATTAAGGCTGACACTCTACCTTAATTGGGAAATGAATTAATTGCACATTTTGTGCAACCAGAAATGGTAATAATCCGGTAAATATAACTAAATGCGAATAAAAAAACTGATACAAATAAATCTTTTGCATTTAATCCTGTTTATTTCTCTTGCCAGCATGTTCGTCACGCTTTTGAATAGCTATTTAACCTTTTATCACGTTCAAAAGAAATTACTTATTGAGCAAGCAGTTAAGGTGAATTCAAGCTATTCATCCAAATTATCCGTAACCGTGGATAATTTTTTCTCTATGTCAGAAGAGCAACTGTCTTACAGCGCCAAATTGATCGCCAGCCATATCCAGTCCGGCAATTTACGGCCATTACAAGCCGAGCTGCAACGCATTCACCAGTTAAGCCATGCATTCAACTCAATGGTGGTCGTGACGGAACATGGCCAGATCATTGCAGCCTCACCGACGTCACTAAATTTGACTGGTATCACACTGACCTCTAATCGACATCTCACCACACTGAGAGAAAAGCGATTTTTTATCAGCGCACCCTATACCTCATTGAGTGGTAATTATATTATTTTTATTTCCTACCCTATCGCCGATGATGTCGGTAATTATCTCGGTTATATCGGCGGCTCTCTATATCTTAATAGTCGACGTATTCTGAATGAATTCATGAATACGCAATTCAGTAATGACAGTTTTAATACTTATGTGATTGATAAAGAAGGTACCATTATTTACCACCGCGACACTGGCCAGATTGGCAAAAAAATCAACGATTCGCATATTCTGAGTTCAATCGCCAATCAGGATAAAGGCAGCTTTATGATGCCGGACGAGCAAGGGATCTTGTCACCGGCATCGTTTATCCGCACACAAAAGGCAGGCTGGATTATCATCACCCAGCAGTCGTTCCACTCTCTTGAGGAAGCGCTGAACGACGTGATGATCAGCGTTCTGAAACAAGGCACGCCGCTGGGCATCCTCACCCTGCTGGCGCTCAGCATTCTGGCCTATTACATCGCCAAGCCGCTACGCCAGCTGTCTAAATCGGCCAGTAGCATGGATCAGCTTGACGTCATTAGTAAAATCCGCGCCGTCAAAGCCTGGTATCTGGAAGTCGAGCAGTTAAAGCGAGTCTTGCTGATGGGCACCGTATTGCTGCACAAACGCATTGGCCGCCTCAGCTCGGAAGCCCATACCGACCCGCTTTCCGGCATGCTGAACCGACGGGGCATGCAGGAAAGCATGGAAGAGATCCGCAGCGAATATAAGAAAATTTCGGTGATCGCCATTGATATCGATCATTTCAAAGTGATCAATGACTCGTTTGGGCACGACGTCGGTGACGAGGTGATCCGCAAACTGAGCCAGCAGATCCGTAAAAACTTCCGCAAGACCGACCTGGTCTGCCGCATTGGCGGCGAAGAATTCCTGATTCTGCTGCCGGGCGCGGATATTCACGTCGCGACGGTGATCGCCGAACGGCTGCGCAATAACGTCGCCAACACCGTCTATATGCCGGGTTACCGCCACCATCAGGTCACCATTTCAATTGGCGTGACGACGTTTAACCCACAGAAGTCGGCGCTGGATATCGCCATCAAAACGGCGGATAACGCGCTGTACAAAGCCAAAAATGGCGGCCGTAATCAGGTCGTGGTGGAATACCTCTCTGACGATATTTCTCTGGCACAGCATTAACCGCGCCCGACCTCTGCGTCGCGGCGTGGCTCCTCGTCAGCCGCAAGGCGGACGGTGCCCCCGGTTCGGGCGTATCCGCTGAATTGTGAGACCCTGCCTAATGTTATAGATTCGTGTATCAGAACAAAAAACCGGACTTTTAACGACAATGGCAGACTGTCAAAAAATCAAACTTTTTTGTACCGGGTTATTGGTATCATTTTGTTTATCTTATTTATTTTTGTTTAACATCCAGAATGCGAAAATTGCTCCGCTGTGGCCGATTAACGCCTTTATGGCTTTCATGGCGATAACCAACAGAAAACAACTCCATTACTCCGTTTTTTTTGTGCTGTTTTTTATTAGCCATACGGCGGCCTCATTCAGCATCCCGCAGGATATTTCCCGGCAAAATCAGATGCTGCTGGGCATCATCGACAGCCTGTTTGTGCCGCTGTATTTCCTGACTTTGCAGGTCGTCATCCGGTTTAAAAACCGGTACTACCCCATTCGAAGAACGGTCATTTTGTGCGCGCCAATAGTGGCGACCAGTATTCTCCAGTCGCTGGTATATTCCGGTCTGTTGTATTCGCTGGATAACGGTAATTACGTGGTGGCGTCGCTCGACTGGGCAACCGAACAGATCGCCACCGGCGTCCTGCTGTTCCTGATTCTTACCGGATTCATGGACTATAAACGGACCGGTGCGCCATTATTCAAGACGATTCAGCGGTATAAAGCCGACGCGGTGCTGATCGTTGCGTCGGTGCTGGTGCAAATTCTACTGATACAAAGCAGCACGCTGGAACAAACCATCCTGCTGCTCATTCCGCTGGCGCTAGTCTCGATAAAACTGAATTTCTATCCATCAGCCCTGCTGTCGGGCCTGACGCTCTCCATTGTCTATACCCTTATCTCCACGCGCTACTATGGCGATTACTGGAAAGACTCGTCGCTTATCTATATTGAAAACCTGATATCCTATCGCCTGAATACCCTGATTTCCTGTCTGGTTATTATGCTGATTTGTGAAAAGAATTATGCCAAACGGTTCGCCATCAACATTATCAAGCGGAAAGTTTATACCGATTATCTCTCGGGGCTATACAACCGAAAATTCCTGTGGAAAAAGGCCCGCGAAATACCCAAAGAGACTCCCCTGTCGGTGCTGATCTGCGATATTGATAACTTCAAACACATTAATGACACCTACGGGCACGGCAATGGCGATAAAATTATTCAGGCCGTCTCCCACACCATAAAAACGCATATTTCGCCCCACGATCTCGCCGTGCGCTGGGGTGGCGAAGAATTTCTGATTTTGTCGCGCTCACCGGACGAGCAGTATCTCGACACCCTTAGCGCGCGCATTCTGGACAGCATCCGCCAGTTGCAGATTACGCTTGATGGCAACATTGCCCGGCACGTTACGGTGAGTATTGGCGGTTGTAACTTCGAGTATCAGCACTCGCCGGATTTTGTCATGGCGATCGAAACGGCGGATAAATTACTGTATCAGTCCAAGCAGGCGGGGAAAGACAGAGCCACCCTGCGCACACTGACGCAGGACGCTAACGTATCGGCATCATTCGCGCCGGTCTTACCATCGGCGGAACACGAGAAACGGTAATAACGGAAAATTACTCGCCCTGCAACGTCGCCACCAGCGAACGGCTGCCGCCATGATTGCGGTGTTCGCACAGGTAAATCCCCTGCCAGGTGCCGACATGCAGCCGGCCGTTACGCACCGGCAGCATCAGGCTGCTACCCAACAGACTGCTTTTCAGGTGCGCCGGCATGTCGTCGCTGCCTTCGTAGGTATGGCGGTAATAAGGCTCGTCTTCCGGCACCAGGTGGTTAAAGGCGCTTTCGAAATCCTGCCGTACCGTCGGATCGGCGTTTTCATTAAGCGTCAGCGAGGCCGAGGTGTGGCAGATAAACACATGCAACAACCCCACCCTGACCTCACACAGATCCATCACCTGCGCCAGCACTTCATCGGTAATCAAATGAAAGCCGCGGGAACGGGGTTTCAGCCGAATATCGTATTGTTTCCACATTTTGCGTCTCCTGTGGTGGTGCTCATTTGCAGATAAAAAAGCGCGGCAAGCCGCGCTTAACAACAAACCCTTGGTTTGGAAGGCTTAACCACGTTCCAGAATCGGCTTCAGGAAACGGGCGGTGTGGGATTTCTCGCACTGCGCTACCGTTTCCGGCGTGCCGGAAACCAGAATCTCGCCGCCGCCGCTGCCACCCTCCGGCCCCAGATCCACGATCCAGTCCGCGGTTTTGATCACGTCCAGATTGTGTTCGATCACCACAATGGTGTTGCCCTGATCGCGCAACTGATGCAGTACCGCCAGCAGTTGCTGGATATCGGCAAAGTGCAGGCCGGTGGTGGGTTCGTCCAGAATATAGAGCGTCTGCCCGGTGCCGCGTTTCGACAGCTCACGCGCCAGCTTCACGCGCTGCGCCTCGCCGCCGGACAAGGTGGTGGCCGATTGCCCCAACCTGATGTAGGACAAACCGACATCGATCAGCGTTTGCAGTTTACGCGCCAGCGCCGGAATGGCGTCGAAGAACTCGCGCGCTTCCTCGATAGTCATCTCCAGCACTTCGTGGATGCTCTTGCCTTTGTATTTGATCTCCAGCGTCTCGCGGTTATAGCGTTTGCCTTTGCACTGATCGCAGGGGACGTAAATATCCGGCAGGAAGTGCATTTCCACCTTGATCACGCCATCGCCCTGACAGGCTTCGCAACGCCCGCCGCGCACGTTAAAGCTGAAACGGCCGGGGTTATAACCGCGGCTGCGCGCTTCCGGCACGCCGGCGAACAACTCGCGGATCGGCGTGAACACGCCGGTGTAGGTGGCCGGATTCGAGCGCGGTGTACGGCCGATCGGGCTTTGATCGATATCGATCACTTTGTCGAAATGCTCCAGCCCCTGAATATCGCGGTACGGCGCCGGTTCGTTCAGCTCGCCGCCGTTGAGCTGGCGCTGGGCTATCGGGAACAGGGTATCGTTGATCAGCGTCGACTTGCCGGAACCGGACACCCCGGTAATGCAGGTGAACAACCCGACCGGCAGGGTCAGGGTGACGTCTTTCAGATTGTTGCCGCGTGCGCCAATCAGCTTGAGGACTTTACCCGGATCCGCCGGTATGCGCTGCGCCGGGATCTCGATTTTGCGCGCGCCGCTCAGGAACTGGCCGGTCAGCGATTCCGGCTCCGCCATGATCTGCGCGGCGGTCCCTTCGGCGATCACCTGCCCGCCGTGAACGCCCGCGCCGGGGCCGATGTCGATGATGTGATCGGCGGCGCGGATGGCGTCTTCATCGTGTTCCACCACAATCACCGTGTTGCCGAGATTACGCAGGTGGATCAGCGTCTCCAGCAGGCGCTCGTTGTCGCGCTGGTGCAGGCCGATAGACGGTTCGTCCAGCACGTACATCACGCCGACCAGGCCGGCGCCGATCTGGCTGGCCAGACGAATACGCTGCGCCTCGCCGCCGGACAACGTCTCCGCCGAGCGCGACAGCGACAGGTAATTCAGGCCGACGTTAACCAGAAAGCGCAGGCGGTCGCCGATTTCCTTCAATACTTTTTCGGCGATCTTCGCCCGCTGGCCGCTCAGCTTGATGTTGTGGAAAAAATCCATCGCGTGGCCGATGCTCATGTCGGCAATCTGCGGCAGCGTAGTCTGTTCCACATAGACGTGACGCGCCTCTTCACGCAGGCGGGTGCCGCCACAGCTGGCGCACGGCCGGTTGCTGATGAACTTCGCCAGTTCCTCGCGCACCGCGGTCGATTCGGTTTCTTTGTAGCGGCGCTCCATATTGTTGAGCACCCCTTCGAACGGATGGCGGCGCACCGAGGTATCGCCGCGATCGTTGATGTACTTGAACTCGATATTTTCCTTGCCGGAGCCGTACAGAATGACCTTCTGAACCGCCGGGCTAAGGCTATCGAACGGCGCTTCAACGTCGAATTGGTAATGATCCGCCAGCGAGCGCAGCATCTGGAAATAATAGAAGTTACGGCGATCCCAGCCGCGAATAGCGCCGCCGGCCAGCGACAGCTCGCCGTTCTGCACCACGCGCGCCGGATCGAAAAACTGTTGCACGCCAAGCCCGTCGCAGGTCGGGCAGGCGCCCGCCGGGTTGTTGAATGAAAACAGCCGGGGCTCCAGTTCATGCATGCTATAGCCGCACACCGGGCAGGCGAAGTTGGCGGAGAACACCAGCTCAGGCGCGTTCGGGTCGTCCATGTCCGCCACCACGGCGGTGCCGCCGGACAGCTCCAGCGCGGTTTCAAACGACTCGGCCAGACGCTGCGCCAAATCGTTGCGCACTTTAAACCGGTCCACCACTACTTCGATGGTGTGTTTTTTCTGCAACTCCAGCTTCGGCGGGTCCGACAGGTCGCACACTTCACCGTCGATGCGGGCGCGGATGTAGCCCTGCGTCGCCAGGTTTTCCAGCGTTTTGGTGTGCTCGCCCTTGCGCTCTTTAACGATCGGCGCCAGCAGCATCAGCCGCTTGCCTTCCGGCTGCGACAAGACGTTGTCCACCATCTGGCTGACGGTCTGGGCATCAAGCGGAATATCGTGTTCCGGACAGCGCGGCTCGCCGACGCGGGCGAACAGCAGACGGAGGTAATCGTGGATTTCGGTGATGGTGCCGACGGTGGAACGCGGGTTGTGCGACGTGGATTTCTGCTCGATGGAAATGGCGGGCGACAACCCTTCGATGTGGTCCACATCCGGCTTTTCCATCAGCGACAGGAACTGGCGGGCGTAGGCCGACAGCGACTCCACATAACGACGCTGCCCTTCGGCATACAGCGTATCGAACGCCAGCGAGGATTTGCCAGAACCGGATAACCCCGTCACGACGATCAGTTTATCGCGTGGAATAATCAGGTTGATATTCTTCAGGTTATGGGTACGGGCACCACGAATTTCGATCTTATCCATGCACACTTTTCCCGCAATAGACGCTGTTCTTTCATCCTTTCCGTACGACATCACGTATGAAAGGAAACCAATAGAAACGGCCGATTATGGCACAAAATAAACTGAATGGATATCCAGTATCCGATTGCAACAACGGCAACGCAGGAAAAAAGACCGGAGCTGGCTCGCGACTCTCACACCGGTATAATCTGTGGCACTGACATGCTAGAATTCTTCGCTTAAACTTTAAAAAGTGATTGATCAGGAGACACCAACATGGCCAGCAGAGGCGTTAATAAAGTGATTCTTATCGGGAATCTGGGTCAGGACCCGGAAGTCCGTTACATGCCGAACGGCGGCGCAGTCGCTAACCTGACTCTGGCCACGTCGGACAGCTGGCGCGACAAGCAGACCGGCGAGCAGAAAGAACGCACCGAGTGGCACCGCGTGGCGCTGTACGGCAAGCTGGCGGAAATCGCCGGTGAATACCTGCGCAAAGGCTCTCAGGTATATATCGAAGGCCAGCTGCGCACCCGCAAATGGCAGGATCAGGGCGGCCAGGATCGCTACACCACCGAAGTGGTAGTCGATATCTCCGGCAGCATGCAGATGCTGGGCGGTCGCACAGGCGGCGGCGCTCCGGCCGGCGGCGGCATGGGCAACAACGCGGGCGGCAATCCGCAGCAAGGCGGTTGGGGTCAGCCGCAACAGCCGCAGCAAGCTAACCAGTTCAGCGGCGGCGGTCAGTCCCGTCCGCAGCAAAGCGCGCCGATGCCGAGCAACGAGCCGCCGATGGATTTTGATGACGACATTCCGTTCTGATAAGCGTCATCACCTTCCCCTCCCCACAACGCCCTGCTCTAGCAGGGCGTTGCTTTATAGTCACGATTCTTTCGCATCCAGCGCATCGCCGATGGCGTAGTAGTGCCCGCCCGCCACATGGTGCAGGCTGCGCCATTGCGGGTCGGTGTCTTCAAAATGCCAGTGACCGTCGCGGAATACGTGAGAATCCGCCCAGGCGCCGATGACCTCGCCGATAAACAGGTCGTAAGTTTGCTGGTTGTGGGATTCAGGAATCAGTTTGCACAGCAGCCAGGCGGCGCAACCGGCAACCAGCGGAACATCCGATTCGCCGGTGCGAAACAGTTCCACCTGGCAGCGTGCCAGCTTGTCCGGATTATCCCGCAGGCTGATGCTGCCGACCTGATTGGTCAGTTCCAGTTGCGCCGCCGTCGGCACCTGAATGGCAAAATAGCCGCTGTTTTCCAGCAGCTCACGTGTTTTGGTCGCCTTATCCAGTACCACGGTCAGCTTGGGCGGTGCGAAATCCAGCGCACAGCACCAGGCCGCCGCCATCACATCCTCCACGCCGTCATGACAGGCCGACACCAGCACCGTCGGCCCGTGGTTAACCAGTCGATAGGCTTTTGCCAGTTCAACCGGTGAAATCGCGCTATTCATATTGACTCCTGCGTTATGCATGTTGCCCTTAACTTTACACCAGATGCTCAGCGGTAATCCTCCGCACACCGGCACAGGGGTTCAACACCGCCTCCAGCAACGCATCCACCTGCCACCCGCCGGCGTCTTCCGGTAATTGTTCAAAATTCACCTGCGGCGCGATCAATTTGTCATGGGCCGATAATACGCTAATACGCGACTCTGCCAGCGCTTTTAATAACACCTGATGGCCGACCAGCCCGGTTACTCCCGCTAGTAATAATTTCATGACTTATTCTTCCTATTTAGCGGTATATATTTGTCGTTATGGTGCACAGATGGAGAACTTAATTTTACCTGCATCACTTTACCTGAACATTCCGGGATTTTTACCAAGTTTACTACCGCTTTTTATGTACTCTTTATGGGGACGAAACCTTCTTAGTAATACCACATAGGAGAAAGTATATGGCTGTAGAAATTCAAGAAAATGAGGTAAGGGCTGCGGCCGCCGGAGAGGGAATACACTATCCCTCTTTGTCCAGTTGTATGTCGATCACTTGCATCCTGAATAATGGCAGTAAGGTCGGTGCCCATGCCTATCAATTTGGCGACAGTGGAATAACGCTGATCAATCGGATGAAAGCGTTGATCGGCAACAACATTGTAGTCGCTGTTAAAGCCAAGGGCCATGGAGGCTGTTGGGGAAAAAACCTGCAATCCCAGTTCGAACTGGCTCCAGAGGCAATACAGAAATGGAAAGATGCCAATCCAAATATCAACAGGGAGCCTACCGACCTGGAGCTCATACCTTATTTTCAGCCACTTTTTATTACCGCAGATCCGGTAGTATTTAGAAACTGGCTCAACGCTCAATTCACCGTCCAAAATGCAACATTTACCGATATGAGCATTGACGGAAATGTCGATATTGATGCCAATGGCAATTTCTATTGATAGCTCGGTGAGCCAACACTAGCCATAACCGTTCACAGTAGCTATCCGCTTACTGGCTATAAAAACAAGAAAGAGAAAATATCCAGAAAAAACATCGGTAATGATCGTTAATAAAACAGGCAGGATGAAATAGTCCCATCCTGCCTGTTTAATTTACGATTAATACAGCCAAACCATCGAATACTCTTTTCGCCATGAACTGCATCAGCAATACTCCTTTTTATTAACGGTCCCCCTCATCATAGGCATTATTTAGATTGGGGGAATTTAACAAAGGAAACCCCATGATCCACGCCTCCATCAATTACCTCACCAGGCAATTGAATCAATACCTGAAAAATACCCTGAATCTGCATGACGATGTCGTGGTGATAGCCAACCCAGCCGACGACGATGGCAAGATGTTTCCGCTGGCGAAAAATAAGCTGGTGGTATTTTTGTCGAATATTGAAAGGGAAATGCTGCCCCACCGGAGCAATGCCGCGCCCCCCGGCAACCGCTTCGCGGTGACTACGCCACCGTTATTTGTGCGGGTGTCGATGGTGGTAGCGGCGAATTTTACCGGCTCGCAATACGCGGAAGGATTACAGGTGATCGCCCATGCGATGGCGTTCCTTCATAAGAATGCCCAGCTTAACCGTTATAACGCCCCAGATATGGACGAGGCAATTGAGCAAATATTATTAGAAATGGACAGCCTGCCGCGTCATGAGCTGGGAAATATGTGGACGATGCTGGGAATCCGCTATTTACCGTCGGCGGTATATCGCCTGCGGGTAAAAATTGCCGACAGTCAGGCGATTCAGTCTCAGTCGGAAGGCGTCAGGCAGTTGCATACTGTCGTGACAAAGGATTACGTGACCAAGGATTAATCACCCATGAGCGATTACGGCCAGCTGTTTCAATTGCGCATCGAGCATGAATTTTTTGCCGGCTGCGCCAGCCTGCCGTTTTATGGCGAACTGGCGCCGCACAGCCAGCCGGCGGCGACTCGCACCGGGCTGCTGATTAAACCGTTGGTCGACGGGCTGATGGTGCTGGCGGATCGGTCGCAGAACGCCCTGCTTATGGCGGAAACACTCTCGTTGCAGTGGTGGTTTTACAGTCGGGAACCCGGTTTTCTCAGCTATACTGCGCTGCCCGAGCTGGCGCAACCGGAGACGCCGTACTTTCGCTATACGCTAAATGGATCAGAACCCGGCGAGGTGCGTCTGGAAGCGGCCAATAGCACTGCGCCAGAGAAATCCCTCAGCCCGCGCGCGCAGCCGGCGGGCCTGCTCTGGCGGGTTGATATCGATATTAGCGCCGCCGCCATTACTGCGTTCGCCGGCCAGCGGGGAGCGCCGTTATTGATTGTGCCGTTTCACAGCCAACGGCGGCGCTGGAAATACCTGTTCACCGCGCCGTATGTGAATACGCAATCGCGTATTCAGGATAGTCGTCAGAATAATCAGTTTGATTATCTGGGAATGGAAATACTGGCTAACGGCCAAGGCGCGCTGGCGTTTATTTCCCGTCAGCCATTAAAAATGCAGAAAAAATCTGATTACCATTTTCAGCTTTATCAGGAAAACAAAATATTAATTGACCCATTACCGGTGGCGACGCCACTTAGTCAGAGTCGATTAAAAACCGAAAAGACATCGGAAATCGTATCGGAAATTATTGTTAACTGACATACCGACTTAAAAAAGTGTAATAGAGAAAAATAAGAAAAAATAATCAACCAGCATATTAATAACCGGAGCAGGCACCATCCTATTTATCGGCACCACAAGGCCCGAGGGTGGTTATATCTCTCAAGCAGAAGGAATCAAACTATGGGCGTGATGAAAACCCCGGGCGTTTATATTGTCGAAAAAAATGCCTTCCCCAATTCAGTGGTGGAAGTCGCCACCGCGGTGCCGGCATTTATCGGCTATACCGAAAAAGCAGAAAATGGCGGCGTATCGCTACGCAATAAAGCCTGGCGCATTACGTCTATGTCGGATTTTCGTCATTATTTCGGCGGCGCGCCGCTGCATAAATTCGATATCGTCGAAAAAACCGATACGGTATTGGGCGACGCCGCGTTCAGCCAGGCCGGCAAAACCTATGCCCTCACTCAGGCCAATACCCGCTATCTGCTGTATTACAGCATGCTGTTCTTTTTCCAGAACGGCGGCGGCCCCTGCTACATCATCTCAGTGGGCGGCTATCAGGATGCGATCGACGCCGACACCCTGAAAAACGGCATCGCGCCGCTGCTCAAGGAGCCGGAACCGACTATGGTGCTGACGCCTGAAGCGGTATGCCTGAAAGAAGACGACTGCATCAACGTACAGCAGGCGGTGCTGGCTCACTGCGGCGGCACCATGAAAAACCGCGTCGCCATTCTCGACGTTTGGGAAGGCTATAAAGACAGACAGGACCCCAGCGGCGACTGCATCGCCAACTTCCGTTCCAAACTGGGCATCAACTATCTGGATTACGCCACCGCGTATTACCCGTGGCTGAACACCTCGATCATTCAGGACAGCGAGATCAGCTTCGCCAACGTCAATAACCCGGACATCCTGACCACGGCGCTGAACGCCGAGATCGCCGGGGCGTTCAAAGAGCTGGACGGGCTGAGCGCCGAGCAGTTGAACAGCGGCGGCAATAAGCTGAAAGCGGCCAAAAAGCAGCAGATGCTGGACGAAGTCGCCAAACTGACGGTGGAGCAGAGCGAAGCGGAAAAAACGCTGCTGCATAAGATCCTGTTCTCCATCAGCCCCATCTACAAAAGCGTGCTGGAAAACATCCGACGCCAGCAGAACCAACTGCCGCCGGCCGCGTCGATGGCGGGCATCTACACCATGGTGGATAACGCGCGCGGCGTGTGGAAAGCCCCGGCCAACGTCAGCCTGAACGCGGTGGTTTCCCCCAGCGTGAACATCAGCGCCGACGAACAGGAAGACCTGAACGTCACCACCCAGGGCAAATCGATCAACGCGCTGCGCACCTTCACCGGCGAAGGCACGCTGGTGTGGGGCGCCCGCACGCTGGACGGCAACAGCCTCGACTGGCGCTACGTCAACGTGCGCCGGACCATGATCATGCTGGAAGAATCAATCAAACAGGCCGCCAAAGCCTACGTGTTCGAACCCAACACCGCCAATACCTGGGTATCGATGGAGAGCATGATAGAAAACTTCCTGTTCGGGATCTGGAAACGCGGCGGGCTGGCGGGCGCCTCGCCGGAAGACGCCTACAGCGTGGACGTCGGGCTCGGCAAAACCATGACGCCACAGGACATTCTGGAAGGGATCCTGCGCATTACCGTGCTGGTGGCGATTAGCCGCCCGGCCGAGTTTATCGAAATTACCTTCCAGCAGCAGATGCAGAAATCCTGATGCTGACCGCTGACGACCTGATGTTTTTTATCACTCTATTTAAGGAGAACACTCATGGCAGATGACGGTTCCGCTCAGTCGAACACCGTATGGCCGATGCCCAAATTTCACTTTGAAGTGAAATGGGACGGCGGCGCGGGCGCCAGTATGGTGGCGTCGTTTCAGGAAATTACCGGCCTGGATATCGAAGCGCAGATCATCGAATACCGCGCCGGCAACAGCCCGGTATTTTC
Organism: Dickeya dadantii NCPPB 898; assembly: GCF_000406145.1. Classification (NCBI taxonomy): domain Bacteria; kingdom Pseudomonadati; phylum Pseudomonadota; class Gammaproteobacteria; order Enterobacterales; family Pectobacteriaceae; genus Dickeya; species Dickeya dadantii. The sequence goes on from NZ_CM001976.1 coordinate 3,932,415, forward strand.
CACCATCAAAATGCCCGGCATTATCAAATCCGGCAACGTGACGCTGAAAAAAGGCATTTTCGTCAAAGACAATAACTTCTACGACTGGTTCTCGAAAATAAAGATGAACACCATCGCCCGCACCGCCGTCACCATCAATTTGCTGGATGAAAGCGGCAGCCCGGCCATGACGTGGAAGCTCAAAAATGCCTGGCCGACCAAAGTCAGCGGTACCGATTTGAAATCAGACGGCAATGAAGTGGCGATTGAAACCATCGAGCTGGCACACGAAGGGCTGGAAGTGTCGGTGTAATCACCCGCTTGCGGTGTGATTTCCCGTTCACGCGGCGGGCAACCGCCGCGCTAATCACAGAACAATGAACCGACCCGGTAATGCCGATGCAAAAAAAATCGCCCGGCGGCGACTGGCCGCTACCCGCGTTTTATTTCAGCGTGGAAATCGACAACAGCGGCGACGACCAGGCTTTTCAGGAAGTGGCCGGCATCGAATCGCGCATGGAAACCGAAGCGTTCACCGAAGGCGGCAATAACAGCGTCTATTACCTGCCGACCGCGGTGAAACAGGGGCCGCTGATGCTGCGCCGCGGCCTCAGCCCCGCCGACTCGCCGCTGGTGCGCTGGTGTAAAAGCTGTTTCGAAGGGCAGTTGAATCGACCGATCGTCACCAAAGAGGTAAGCGTCAGTTTGCTGGATGAACGCGGCGATCCCCTGCGGATTTGGCTGTTTTATAACGCTTATCCGATCAGCTGGAAAATCGGTCGCTTCCACGCCGCCCGTAATGACGTAGCGATTGAAGAGATCGTGCTGTGTTTCAGTCGTTCCAAACGCAAACAGTAACCCCAGAAGGAAACACGATCATGGCAATAGAAGTGCGACAACTGACGATTTATTCCCGCGTCATCCAACCGAATGAGCCGGATTCACCCCATCAGCCGGAAAGCGATGCGGAAAACCGCGACGTCGGGCCGTCGACCAGCCCGCTCGCCACGCCGGGAACGATCGCATTTCATCACCTGCACACCGAGCCGCGCGAACGTTAACCGGAGCCGTTCATCATGCAGAAGCTGAATATCCGCACCCTCGACAAAAAACAGCAATTTGATGTGATGCTCAACCCCGCCGGCATCCGCCATGAGCACGGCATCAATTACACCAACCGCGCCGCCGCGGGCAATCGCGCGCTCGGCAGCCTGGCGCCGCGGCTCGCTTTCGCCAGCTATCAGAGTGAAAGCCTCAGCTTCGAGATGATGATTGACGGCACCGGTGTGGTGGAGCAGCCGCAAAAACCGGACGTCGCCGGTCAAATCGCCCAGCTCAAAAACGTGGTGTACCGCTATGTCGGCGACAAGCACGAGCCCTGCGTAGTGGTGCTGACCTGGGGCACGCTGTCGTTCAAAGGGCGGCTGACCCGCCTCGCCATCCGCTATTCGCTGTTCGACGCCGCCGGCGCGCCGTTGCGCGCTACCGTCGAACTGCGTTTCGACAACTATCTGGACAACAGCGAGCAGGCGCTGCGCGCCAACCGCTCCTCGCCTGACCTCACCCACAGCGTGGTGGTGAAACAGGGCGATACCCTGCCGCAGCTCTGCCACGCTGTCTATCAGGACAGCGCCTACTACGTGGCGGTGGCCCGTTACAACAATCTGACCAGCGTGCGTCATATTGTGCCCGGCACCCGCCTCTACTTTCCCCCACTGGCCTAACGGAATGACGACATGGCGGACTCCCCGGCAACACACAGCGACGGCGTGGTGACCTGCACCATCAAGAGTAACGGCGCCGAGATCGGCAACGATATCCCGCTGTTATCGCTTCACGTCTGTAAACGGGTGAACCATATCGCCCGCGCGGAACTGGTGATGGTGGACGGCGACATGCCGCAAAACCGTTTTCCGCTCAGCAGCGGCGATCTGTTCAAGCCGGGCAACAGCCTGACCATCGCGGCCGGTTACGCCAGCCAGGAACAGCTGTTGTTCGAGGGAATCATCATTCGCCACGGCATCAGCATCGGCGGCGCAGGGCATTCACGACTGGTGATCGAGTGTCGGGATAAAGCCATCGGCATGACGGTGGCCCGCCGCAACGACAACTACCTCAAACAGAAAGACAGCGACATTTTACGCCGGCTGATTGGCCGCTGCGCCGGACTCAGCGCCCGTGTCGACGCCACGACGACCCAGCACGACGAACTGGTGCAGTTCAACTGCACCGACTGGGACTTTCTGCTCGCCAGAGCGGAAGCCAACGGGCTGGTGGTGTGTAACGACGACAACACCGTCGCCGTTACCGCCCCCAAACTGAACGCCTCGCCGGTGTTGACCGTCACCTACGGCGACGACCTGATTTCGCTCACCGCCGACATCGACGCCCGCCACCAGTTTACCTCGGTGACCGGCGTCGGCTGGGACATCAAAAACCAGCAGCCGGTACAGGAAAAAGCCGCCGCCCAGTCCGTCAGCAAGCAGGGCAACCTCAGCGCCGACGAACTGGCAAAAGTGCTGGGGCTAGCGGAATACCGGCTGCAAAGCGCCACGCCGCTGGTGAATACCGCGCTACGGGACTGGGCGCGCGGCCAGCAGGTGAAGTCCGCCCTCTCCCGCCTGCGCGGCACCCTGACCTGTCAGGGCAGTGCCCGGGCGCGCATCAACACCCTGATCGAGCTGGCCGGGGTCGGCGCGCGCTTTAACGGCCACCTCTACGTCAGCGGCGTCCGCCATCACATTCAGGACGGCCAGTGGCTGACCCACATCGACTTCGGTATGCCGCCGGTGTGGTCGGCCGAGCACCGGGATCTGACGCCGCCGCCCGCCGCCGGCCTGCTGCCCGGCGTGGACGGATTACAGATAGGCATCGTCAAAAAACTGGATGGCGACCCGGAGCAGCAGCACCGCGTTCAGGTATCGGTGCCGGTGATGCAGGCGGAAAACGACGGCGTCTGGGCGCGGCTGGCCAGTTACTACGCCTCGACCGGCATCGGAGCGCAATTCATGCCGGAGGTGGGTGACGAAGTAGTGCTGGGCTACTTCAACAACAACCCGTCCGACCCGGTGATCCTCGGCAGCCTTTACAGCAGCAAGAACCCGCCGCCGGTCGCGCCGGAAGCCAAAAACACCCTCAAAACGCTGATGACCCGCAGCCAGCTGACGTTGCAGTTCAACGAAGAGGACAAGTCGATCACCCTGACCACCCCGGGCGGCAATCAGGCGGTGCTGAGCGACAAGGGCAAAACGGTGACGTTGCAGGACCAAAACGGCAACAGCGTCACGCTGGATTCCTCCGGCATCACGCTGGACAGCCCGAAGAACATCACCCTCAACGCCAAAGGGAAAATCGAGCTGAGCGCCGCCAGCGCCATCAACATCAGCGCCAAAGCCAACGTCACCGCCGAGGGGATGAACGTCAGCCTGTCGGCCAAAACCGGCCTGACCGCCAAGGGAACCGCCACCGCCGAACTGTCGGCCTCCGGCCAAACGGTGGTGAAAGGCGGCATCGTGATGATCAACTAGCGTTGATTCACTGAGATCAGTAGAGCGGTGGTTATCGAATGCCTGAAAGAAGTGAGCAACACAGATGCAGAAATAGCATGACCTTTTCTGGCGTCAAAACTGTGCTGAGGCGTTCGACTTCGCCGGGTGAGCCGCACGGACGCGGCGAAAGCCCGTGCCGCGTCTGGAACGCGTCACGGGCGGCCCGAACAGCGAAGGTGAATGCCGAAGGGACCGCGCCAGCGGCACAGTTTAGCCTCCCAGCCAGTGGTCAAGGAGAGGCGGCGTTTGAGCCTCTCCTTGTCGTGCGTGCGACAACGTTTCAAGGGAAAAACAGGGCTTACCCCGCACGAAACCGCGCCAGGTTCTGCCATAACCCCATGAATTATCAATGCAACCAGGCTGCTTGCCGCAGCCAACAACGAGGGAAATAATTATGCCACCCGCCGCCCGCCTAACCGATTTACACGCCTGCCCGATGGTGACGCCGGGGTTGCCGCCGATTCCCCATGTCGGTGGCCCGGTGATCGGCCCCGGCGTGCCAACGGTATTAATCGGCAAATTGCCGGCGGCGGTGCTGGGCGACAACTGTGTGTGCGTCGGGCCGCCGGACGTCATCGTCAAAGGCTCCGCCACCGTGCTGATCGGCGGTAAGCCCGCCGCCCGACTTGGCGATACCACCGCGCACGGCGGCAATATCGCGCTCGGCGACTTCACCGTATTGATAGGAGGATAAACCGTGGATAACGATCATGCGTTTCTCGGCACCGGCTGGGGGTTCCCGCCGCGGTTTGACGCCGCCGCACAAAGCATCGGGATGGTAAGCGGCGATGAAGACGTGCGGCAAAGCCTGGGGTTGCTGCTCTCCACCCGCCCCGGCGAACGCATCATGGCGCCGGAATACGGCTGCGATATTCAGGGCATGGTGTTTGAAGACCTCACCCTTTCCACCCTCACCGATATGAAGACCCGTATTGAACAGGCTATCCTGTTCTTCGAGCCGCGCATCCGGCTACAGGCGATTGTCATCGACAACGATCGGGCCATCGACGGCAAACTATTGATTCATATTGACTACACCCTGATCGCCACCAATACCCGCAGCAACATGGTGTACCCGTTCTATCTGCGCGAAGGCACGCTGGTGGCGAACCCATGACGCGCATCTGGAACACCCCGCTGCCGCCCCCGGCCACCTCGCAGCGGCAGCGACTGCCGCCGGCGCTGGAAGACGGCGCGTTCCTGGCGGATGAAATGTCGTTTGAAACGCTGCTGGTTCTGGCCAGCGATATCGCCGCGCAGCTGTCATTTGACGGCGGCGACGAGGCGCCGTTGTCATGTGATCGCAACGGCGCAGCGCCGCAGGGCAACTGGCAGGCGCTGTTCGCCAAAAGCGAAGTCACCGGTATGGCGATCATCCTGTCGTTCGACGCCGCGCTGGAACAAAACCGGTTTCGGCAGGCGCAGTCGCGCGGCATGGATCACACGCTGGCCTACCTGATCGCCCTCTACGCCAATCTGGATCACTGGTACCGCGCCTTTATTCCCGTCCAGACCGACAGCGCCGACCACATCAAACTGACCATCCAGACGGTACTGAAAGCACAACTGGTGCGGCCGTTCCAGTACCTGGTGGTTCTGGCGCAGGCGCTGGATAGCTACCGCCCGTCGCTGCTGGCCGACCCGCGCCTGCAAACCCTCGACCCGCTGTGGGGAATTCGCTACGACAACGGCCGGTTTATCGCCAGCGAGCAGCAACAGTTGCTGCAACAGCAGTTGCCGGGCATTCAACTGCTGGAAGAGCAGTTACAGCTCTGTTTTTCCGCCGCCGTCAACACCGTCAGCCAGCTACAGACAGACGGCCGCCGACGGCTGCAACAGGCGCTGTCTCACGCCGATCACGCCCCGGAAGTCGCGCTGTACCTGACCTTTCTGCAGCTATTCGCCCGAGCGCAGGCGCGGCTCAACCGCTTCACCGAACGACACCTCGACTTTTACTACCGTCAGGTGCTCCGGCAGCAACCGCAACCGCTCACAGCCGATGCGGTGTTCCTGAAACTGACGCAGGACAGCGGACTAACCACGCCGCTCTCGCTGGAGCGCGGCGTGGTCTTCAGCGGCGGGCAGGATGCCCGCTTGCACGACATCCTCTATCGCAGCGAGCAATCGCTGCAGGTTAGCGACGCCGAGGTCAAGCAGGTGCATTCGCTGCTGCTCAAACGGGACCCGTTGATGTCGCCGGAACGGGAGCTGGATTTCGTCACCGCCATCCACAGCGACAGCCTGTGGCCGTGGCGCAGCGACCAGCCCCGTTCTCGCACGCTGCTGACGCTGTTTGGCGAAACGCCGGCCTTGCAGCGCTACCCGTCGCCGTCGGCGCCGGGCCTCGCCATCATCGACCCGGTGCTGTACCTGCCGGAAGGGCGGCGGCGGGTCAGCCTGACCGTCAATCTGGACGACGCGGCGCGGCCGCATCTGGCGCAACAGCTGCACCTGCTCAGGGATGCCCCGTACCCGACGGTATTGCGAAATCGGCTGACCACCCTGCTGCTGACGCTGGCGCAGACGCTGACGCCGCTGCTGCCCGACGACGAGGCGCCCGTCGTTATCGCCGCGCTGGTCGACGCGCTGACGCCCCGTCAGTTACAGGCGTTGCGGCGCAGCCGGGACGACGAAGCCATCAGCCTGCTGTACAAGTATTTTTTGCTTGGCGTACTGCGCCAGACCAGCGATCCCACGCGCGGTTGTCGAGTGCTGGGGCACCTGTTCAGCCGCCAGACCCTGAGCCGCACCGACTGGTTGAATGACAATGAACGACGGTTGATTCTGGACAAGAGCCGCCAGTTGCTGCCCGACGACAGCCAGCCGACGCTGGCGGAACTGCTGAACGGTAACCGGCAGGTCAATTTTTACCGCCTCTACAGCGAGCTGTTTACGCTGCGTCTCAGCACCGAAAGCGGCTGGCAAACCCTCGACGCTTACCGTATCCACCCGTTGGGCGCGGACGACGACGGCCCCTACGGCTTTCGGCTCACCTTCACCCTGTCGCCCGGCTTCGGGGCGGTCATTCCCTGCGACCCGACCCTTCATGGCGACCACTGGCATTACCGCGCGCCGGCGCTGCAACTGGAGATGAAACCGGAAACGCCGCTTTTTCCCTACTCGGTGTTCCGCGATTTCGTGCTGGGTCCGTTGCTCCTCGCCACGCGGGTATCCGGCGTGCGGACGTTCCAGGCAGACACCGGCGACGGCCCCGTCGACGTCGGCAAAACCTTTTATCCGTTCGGCGCGCAACCCACCGGGCAGCCGTCGCTGACCCTCGCCAGTTACGAGCTGGCCCAAAAGCCGGTGCAGGACGTCACGCTGACGATCGACTGGGCAAATCTGCCGGGCGGCAGCGACGGCTTTCGCCAGCATTATCAGGGCTACCCCGGCGACTACGCTAACCATCGTTTCCGGGCACAGCTGGCCGTGTTGCGCGAAGGCGAGTGGAAGGCGGTCGGCAAGCCGTTTGCGCTGTTCGCCTGCGAACCGGGCAGCGATCGGCTGCGCCCCGACGTACAGATTCAGGCCGACCTGAAGCAGGATTTTCAGCCCGTCCGCCCCGCGGCCGACGCAGAGGCGTTCCATTTCGATCGCGCCAGCCGCAACGGTCTGATCCGCCTGTCGCTGTACGAGCCGGAACAGGGCTTCGGCCATCATCAGTACGGCTCGCTGCTTAGCCAGACGCTGATGCACAACGCCCGGCGCCGCAAACCGCTACCGCTTCCCCAGCCGCCCTATACCCCGGCGATCGACCGGCTGACGCTCGGCTATCGAGCCAGTACCCGGATCCATCCGGGTCACGCCGGCCATGAACCGTCGCCGGACAGCCATCTCCTGCATCTGCACCCGTTCGGCCATGAGGTGCTGTACCCGGCGGCCGAAAGCGGCGGGGATACCCGTCCGGTGGCCTTTTTGCCGCGCTACGACGACGACGGTAACCTGTTTATCGGGCTACAGGCGTCGTCGCTCGGCGGCCCGCTGAACCTGTTTTTCCAGCTCGACGATCGGGCCGCGCCCACCGCTATCCGCCACCGTCAGGCGTTCCAGTGGCGTTATCTGGTCGACAACGACTGGCGCGTGCTGCCGCCGCATCAGGTGATCGCCGACACCACCCACGGTTTTATCACCTCCGGCATCGTTACGCTGGATATCCCACCGGAGATCAACGACCGGCACACCGTAATGCCGGACAGGCTCTACTGGCTGCGGGTCAGTACCCGGCAGGGTATCGGCGAGTACGCCGGTTGCCTGCACGTCGCCACCCACGTGGTGCGAGCCGTCCGCCAGTGGCCCGACGGGCAACCACCGGATGACGAGCCGACGCCACCCGCCGCGGCGTCGGGCTGGCGAGCGCTCAATCCACCGGCCGGGCTGGGTGCCATTAGCCTGATGATGCCATCGACCGGCGGCGCGCCGCGGGAATCCACCCGGCAGTTCCGGCAACGGCTGAGCGAACAGTTACGCCACAAAGGACGGGCGTTAACCGGCTGGGACTATGAACGGCTGGTGCTGCAACACTTTCCCGATATCGATCAGGCGCGCTGTTTTCCGCATACCCGTTTCGGCGTGCCGGGCCACCAGCCGGGGCAGGTGCTGCTGCTGGTGCGCCAGCGTCACCCCGCCTGCCGGCACCAGCCGTGCGAACCGCTGCACGCCAGCGCCGCGCTGCTGCACCGGATACAAACCTGGTTGCAGACGGTCGCGCCGCCGGGCGCCGCCATCGCGGTGCACTCGCCGGTGTACGAAAAGGTTCAGGTGCGCTGTAGCGTCGCCTTCCAGCCGGGGCACCATCCGGGACAGGCGCTGCGCCGGTTGAACCGGGATATCTCCGCTTACCTCTGCCCGTGGCGCGAAGACAGCATCAGCCAGGGATTTGGCACCAGCGTGGCGCTGCGGCAAATAGAAGCCTTTATCGCGCATCTGGATTACGTGCGTTTCGTGACCGGCTTTTCACTGATCACCATCCGGCAGGCCGGCCTCGACCAAAGCGACGGGCAAACACAACGCTGGCGGCTGACCGACAGCGCCGCGCTGGCGTCGCACTACCAAACCGGCGATCCCGCCGTAAACAGCCCGAGTCTGACCGGGCTAACTCCGCGCTATCCCTGGAATATTATCCTGCCGGTCGAGCAGCATGACCTGCGGCTCATTTCGGACTTCAGGCCGCGCCCGCCGGAAGCCATCGGCATCGGCGACCTGACCATCGGCGACAGCTTCATCACCGTCCGTTAGTCCGTCGCTGCAACGCGCCCGGCATGGCGAGATGAGAGGAACGGCGAGATAAGGGGAACGGAGAAATGAGGAATAACCGCGACATGAGGAGTATGTGAGTGGCAAAACGAAATCGCGGCACCTTGAAAAACTATTTCCGTCAGGGCGCCATGCCGTCCGCCGAACATTTTTCCGACCTGATCGATTCGTCGGTCAACAAAATCGAGGAAGGGTTCGATAAAACGCCGGAACAGGGGCTGAAGATCGCCGCGCTCGATACCCACGCCAGACTGATGACGTTTTACCGCGACAGCGACCCGACCCGGCCGCTGTGGTCGGTCAGCCTGCAACCGGACAGCGACCTGCTGCGGGTCAACCGCCACGCCGGCGACGGGAACGGCACCGTCGCCGACGCCGAACCTTTGCTGACGTTCACCCCCGACGGCCGGGCGGGCATCAACACCACTACGCCGCGCCACGCGCTGGATGTCAACGGGGTGATCGGCGCACAGGGGCGCGCCGGCGCGCAATGGGCGGACCGCCTGCCCGCCGACGGTGAATGGCACGACCTCACGCCGAAACTGGAAGGGTGCCAGGCCTTTGAGGTGGTGGCGGGCGTCGGCATCCGCCACTCCGGGCGCTACGCACTGATCCACGCCATCGCGCTGAACACCTGCGCGCCGAGCGGTTTCTTCTTCAATTTTTTCAACCGCAAAAACCGCATCGGCACCCGCCACGCCTATTACCATTCGCGCGCCGACAAGCTGACGCTGCGCTGGCTGCGCGACGACACGCCAGCCGGCGGCCACGACGGCATTCGCCCCTACCGGTTGCAGATCCGTACCCACACCAGCTACGGCGACGGCATCGTGATTCGCTATCACCTCACCCGGCTGTGGCACGACGCCTACATGCACGACTGCCTGCTGCCGGCAGGCGAGGAGTGAGCATGACGTCGCCGTCGTTTATTCCACGACAAACGCCGCTTGATGACCCTGACAGCGTCGCCAACCTGCTGCGCGCGGGGCTGGCGCAGGTTCAGCAACTCAGCGGCAACCGCTGGACCGACTACAACCTGCACGATCCCGGCGTCACCCTGCTGGAGCTGCTGTGTTTCGCCCTCACCGACCTGATTTACCGCAGCGATTTCGAGGTCGCGGATTACCTGACGCAGCCGGACGGCCGCCTCGACTTCGCCGCGCAGGGGCTGATGCTGCCGGAACAGATTTTCCCGCCCCGCCCCTGCACCCGACAGGATTATCAGCAGACGCTGCTGGACGCGATGGACGAGGTGGAACAGGCGTGGGTCACGCCGGACGGTCAGGGGCGCTACCACATCGACCTGCTGCTGACCGAGGCGGCGCGCCAGCGTTGCGACCACCACCCGACGCTGCGCGACGAGATTGTCGAGGCGGCGGCGCATCTTTACCACCGCGCCCGCAATCTGGGCGAAGACCTTGCCGGGGTGCGCATCATCGACAGCCACGGGCTGCGGCTGTACGCCGACATCGAGCTGCAATATCACGATAACGCCGACGAAGTGGCGGCCGACATCTACTTTCAGGCCGAACAGTGGATCCGGGGCGACGAGAGCGACAATCGCCCCGGCAACTATTACACCGACAACTATTATACCGACAACGATACCGATAACCGCGGCGCGCCGGGCGACGAGCGGGTTGCCGCCGCCCGACCGCTATCGGCGCTCTACACCCGGTTGATCAACATCGACGGCGTCGGCCACATCCGGCAGTTACGGCTGATCCCACAGTCCTGTCGGGACGACAATCCCGATCATGCGCCGGACCACTTCAGCCCCGGCGACTGGATTCTGCTGCCGAAAAAGCACGACGATATCGACCTCAATCTGACCCATCAGGGCCACCCGCTGCCGGTTGATTTCAGCGCCATGAGCATCCGGCTGGTGCGGCGTCAGGCGCAAAACGGCACGCTGCGCGAACACATCCGCCGCCAGACCGCCACCCTGATCCCGCCGCCGCACGGTAGCTGGCGCGCGCTGGCGGATTACCGGTCGATTCAGTCGCTTTTCCCCGGCGTCTACCGGCTGGACGCACCGCGCGTCCCGGCAGCGCTGAACCGGCAGGAACAGCGACAAATACAGCAATTTCGCGGCTATCTGCTGCTGTTCGAGCAACTGATGGCTAACTTCTGCGCCAACCTGGCCAACCTGCGCGAGCTGTTTTCGCCGTCCACCGACACCGAACGCAGTTACGTCTTCAACCTGCTGGATGATGAACAGTTCCGCGGGGTGGATCTGCTGTATCCCGACGACGCGGCGGCGCGTTTTCATCACCTGCTGGCCGACGTCGACCACTACCCGGAGCGCAAAGGGCGGCTGCTCGACTATCTGCTGGCGTTATACGGTGAAACGCTGGACGCCCGGCTTTGGCGTCAGCCGGGCGACGACAGCGCGCAGGGCCGCCGGCAGCTTGAGTACCCGCGCCGGTTTATCCAGGCCATCGACCGCCTGACCCGCGATCGCGGCGCCGGCTTCAACACCCGCCGGCCGATGACCGAACGGGAAAACCGGGGCGGGTTCGCCGACCGGGTAGCGCTACTGCTCGGGATGGACGACGCCGACGCCTGGCCTTATAGCCGGACGCTGGCCCGGCAGGGGTGGCAGTTGCTGGCCGATGACGCCTTCCTGCACTGCGCAGCGGGGCAATCGCATCTGCAATGGCTGGATCAGCCGGCTCTCGACAGTTTGCTGGATGTGCCGCTGAGCGACGCGCCGCCGGGCGGCGTCGACGTGGCGACGGCGCACGATCTACTGGCGCTGCGCCTGCGGCCATTGCCGGTCGCCCTGCTGCAACGCGGCGTGATGCTGGAACACTACCGCATTCTGCCGCCCGGCGCCGACGGCTGCTATCAGGCGCTGTTTCGGCTACCGCCGGCGCCGGGGGCGCAAAACGGGTTATGGCTGCATCTGGGCGCCAGCCGCCAGCCGGCGCAACTGGTGCGCGTCATCAATCAGCTGCGCCGTGAGCTTATCCGGCTGAATCAGTGCTGCGAAGGGGTGTACGTGGTGGAGCACCTGCTGTTGCGCCCGGCGCTCGGCGGTGATGACGCCCTCCCCGACGGCGACCCGTTTCCCGGCCAGCTCAGCGTGATCCTGCCCGGTTACACCGCGCGCGGCGGCAACCCGGTGTTCCGGGCGCAGGCCGACGCGCTGATCGCCCGGCAGTGCCCGGCCCATCTGCTGCCGCGCTGTCACTGGCTCGATATTCACGCCACAAACGAGTTTGAAACCGCCTGGCTGGCGTGGCTCGACGCCAGACGGGACTCCGCCGGCCAACCGTCGTGCGACGACGCCGCCGCTCGGCTGACGGCGTTTTTGCAATCGTTGCACGCGCATTCCCCTTTTCCTCACACAGCCTTTCCTTACCCCCGCAATCCTCAACCACCCTTTCCTCAACCACCCTTTCCTCAACAACAAGGACAGGACGCATGACGCAGCCACACCGGATTCACACCGCCAGCCTGACGCTCGACTTTCGCCATTCGTCCGAAGCGGAACGGTTCGAGCGCGACGCCCCACGCTTTGTGCAGCAGCAGTTGTTGCCGTTGATTGACACGCTGTTCGATCGGTTTTCGCCGCCCCATCAGCTGTGGGTGATCGACCACCTGACGTTCGATCTGGGCGCGCTGCCCGCGTCGGATCTGGAATCGGCGCTGCTGGCGGCGCTACAACAGCAACTGACGGATGCGCTGCGCGCGCGGCAACCGTCCGACGCGACCCAGCCGCAGAAAGACCACGACGGCGACGCCGCCGAAATACAGGTGCTGGACGGCCCGGCGGCGCAATGGCGTCAATTGCAGTTTTTCCTGCAACACGGCGTGATGCCCTGGCATTATTCCAACCGCCAGGGCTGGCGACAGGCAGACAGCCACCGCCACTGGCTGGCCGACGCCGTGCGCCGGCACTACGCCGAAGTAAACCGGCTGCTGAACGCCAGCGCCCGCCCGGCCAGCCCGATCGCCCGGTTGGTTTCTCAACTACCGGCGACCGCGTTAAACGGCTGGCTGGAACAACTGACGCCCGCCCATCAGGACATCGCGCTGCGTTGTCTGGCCGCACAGCCGGAACCGGATGCGATGCCCGCCGCGCTACGGGCGCGGCTGCATCGCTACTGGCACCAGCGCATCCATCAGGCGCTGCGCCAGCGCCGCCTGCGACAGGAGTTGCTGCCGATCTGGGCCACGCTGCTCGGCGCCCAGCGCGCACGATTTCTGCTGGCGCTTTACGCCTGCGGGCAACAGCCCGAGGTGGTGCGCGGCATGGCGCAGGCGGTGGATGACGACGCCTTCGACGATCTGCTGACGCTGTTGGCACCGCAGGCGCAACCGTTCATCCAACAGGTAATCAGACATCCGGCGTGGTTCCGCCATCCCGAACCTACCGTCGCCACGGACCAGAGCGCCCCGCTGGATCTGCTGCTGCGTGAATTCACCCTGCATTATCTGCTGGTGCAGCGCGGCAGCCAGTTCAACAAGCGGCGCTACATGGCCGGGCTGGTCGGCCGCATGGCGGCGCACCACAACATCGAGCGGACCGACGTGCTGCAAACGCTGTACCTGCAACTGGCGGCGTGGCCGGGCGACCAGGCGCTGAAACAGCCGTTGCTGTCGCTGCTGACCACGCTGTGGGGAGAAATGGCGCCGCTCGCCCGCGCGCTGCCCCATCTGCCGGACATGACGCCGGGCGCTCAGCCGGTGCGACACCGGCCGACTACCGGCGACGCGGTTAGACATCGGGAACCGGTCGCGGCAGAAACCACCGACCACAGGCTCCGGCAACAGTGGGCAGAGGCGCTGCAACAGGCTGATGACGCGGCGCTGAATCGGGTGTGGCGCCAGTGCTCGCCCGCCATGCTGCTGACGTTACGCCCGCTGTTGATGCGCTGCGGCCAGCAGAGTCAGGTACGCCAGCGCTGGGTGGTGCGTTTTTCCACGGCGACGCAGTATCGCCTGCTGACCCTGCTGGAACCGGCGGACGCGCCGTTCATCCGCGACCTGATGGACGACGTGCGCGCCAGCCAGCCGACTATCGCCGCCCGTTCGGCCAACGCCCCCGGCGAATCGTTGTTGACGCACAGCCTGTGGAGCCTCACGTTCAGCTATCTGCTGGCGGAACGCGGCAGCGAATTCAACCGACAAAGCTATCTGGACGCGCTGCTGCGGCAACTGGCGGCGCATCATAACCTGTCGCGCCAGGCGCTGATCGACGCCTTGCTGCACCATCTGCACAGCGCTGCGGCCGCTACCGCGGTGCGCCGGGCGCTGCTGACGATGCTCACCCGGCTGCGCGAAAGCGAGCCTCCCGCACCGCCGCCGCAACCGGCACCAGCACCAGCACCAGCACCAAAACCCCCAGCGTCATGCCACATTGACGCGGATCTCCCTGTGCCGGCGCACCCGTTGCTTGACGCCGCCTGTTATCAGTACCTGTACGACGTACTGGCCCTCGGCGACCCGACGCGCCGCTTTGAGCCGCCCGCTGAGGCGCAAACCGCCTGGCGCGCCGCGTCATCGTATGCCGGTAATGACCTACAGCGCTGCGTGCAGCGGTTACTGACTCACCACCCGTTGCTGCTCCAGCGCTGGCTGGCGGCATCAACGCACCACCCCGCCGGTTGGCTGCGGCTGTGCGCCGCCCTGCGCCCGTCGCAGGCCGCCCAGTTGCTCGCCCAGTTGGTCGCGCTGCGTCAGCCAGCGAGCCACCTGCGTAGCCTGACGAGCACGCTCGACAACGTCACCCGCCGCCTGATCGTGGCACAGCGGCAGGCGTTTTACGGGCAGATGATCGACGCGCTGGCCGCCAACCGCACGCCGGACTGGCTGGCGATACGCGATGCGGTCAGCCAGCTCGCCCCGTCGTCTGACGTGGTCGCGCCTCAGCCGGTCAACGCCATAACGGCCGATGCTTCGGTGCGACCGGCGATGGACGACGACAGCGCGTTGGCGTTGTTGAACCGGCTCACACGCCACGCTTCAGCGACGATAGCCGACGACGACATTGCCGCGCTCTCCGCCGCACTGGCGCGCCTGCTGCCCACGCAGCCGGAGGCGGTTCGCCGTTTTCTGCTGCCCGCCCTGCGATCGGCGGACACGGCCGAGCGGCTGGCGGACGCGCTATCCGACACCCTGCATACGGCCTTACTGCTGCTGTTGTGCCGTGCCGACTTTCTGGCGCTGCACCCATATGGCCGTTTTATCGCCAACCTCTGCCATCGCCACCCGGCCTACCACGGCGCGGCGCAGGTGCTGGAGAGCCAGCTGTGGCGCACGCTGTACCACCATCTGTTCGTTGCGGGTTCACCGCCGGATATCGCCGCCTTTATCATCGATTATCTGGACAGACTGGCTACCAATGAGCCACTACGCAGCCATCAGCCGTCGCCGGCGGCGTTTTACCGTTTTCTGCTGCAACAGGCGCAGGCCGAGCGGTTACCCATGACCCACGTGCTGACCGAACGCCTGCAACGGTTGATCACCGCCGCCGGCCTGCATCAGGAGCCGCCGGCGATTGTCGCCGTGGCGAATGCCGGGCAAGCGCCTGAACCCGCCATCGTCGCCACGCCGCCGGTTGAACCGTCAAACGTCGCCTATGCGCCGCGGCTAGCGGCGGCGCCGGAGATGGCAGTACCGGGCATTGCAGTACCGGACATTGCAGTACAGGACATTGCAGCACAGGACATTGCAGCACCAGATAGTGCAGCATCGGATAGCGCAGTGCCGGATATTGCGATGCCGAATAATGCAGCGTCGAATAGTGCTGTGTCAGACATGGCGGTGCCGGACACCGCGGTTCCGGCGGTTATCGACTGGCGGGGCGACGAGACGTTGAACACCGACGAACCGGTGCCGATCGCCAATGCCGGGCTGGTGCTGGTCGCCCCCTATCTCCCTCGCCTGCTGACGCGGCTGGCGCTGGTGCAGGACGGCGCATTCCCGCAGCCGGACGCCCGCTATCAGGCCATCCACCGCCTGCAATATCTGGTCGATCAGGGACAAAACTGCGCCGAATACCACCTGGCGCTGAACAAACTGCTGTGCGGCCTGCCGCTCAACGCGCCGATTCCGTTAACGCCGCCGCCTGACGCCGCCGCCCGCGACACGCTGGACGCATTGCTGGCCGCCATCCTTCAGCACTGGAATGCGCTAGGCCACACTTCGGTTGACGGCCTGCGCCAGACCTTTCTGCAACGCGAAGGCACCCTGTGGCGGCAGGCGGACAGTTGGAAACTGGAGGTGGCTCCCGGCCCGTTCGACATGCTGCTCGACCGGCTGCCGTGGGGGTATTCGACCATCAAATACCCCTGGATGGATCGGCCGCTGCACGTGGTCTGGCGTTGAACGCCGCTTGCCGGGCAGCCTCCGTATTACCGACAGCCATGCATTACCGACAGCCATGCATCACCGACGACCATGCATTACCGACAACATGCATCACCGACCAACATACGGGAGAACGCCATCGCCATGAGGATTCACCGCTTCACCGGGCGCAACGCGACACTGACGCCGCTGCTGGCCTTGTTGCTTCCATTGGCATTGCTGCTCCCGCCGGCTGCCTATACCGCACCGCCGGAATCGGCGTCCGCGCCGTCCGTCGCGCCCGACGCCCCGACTTACGCCCAATGCCTGCAAGCGCTGGAGCGGATGGACAGCCGACGCTTTACCCGCATCACGCAGGATAAACTGGCGATCATCTACCACGACAATTCGGCGTATCAGGCGGATTATCACCAACCGGGCGACTACCTTGCCGACGGGCTGTTCGGCCCCAAGACGCGCAAATGGCTGGCGACGTTTTGCGGTGAATTCGACATCACGCCGCCGCCCAACCGCAACACCTTCGCCGAAGTGCTGCTGGTGTCGCTAGCCAAGGTGTCGGAACTTGACCAGCTCTACCCTTACTGGCGTAACCGCATGGGCGCGCCGGAACTGTTGCAGTGGCCGGCGCAGAAAACCATCGACTTCCTCACGACGCAGATGGACGGCGTCATCCCCCCGCCGCCGGAGACAACGTCGCCGCAGTATTACGCCCTGACGGAGGACGACCTGCGCAAACTGGCGGAGCGCAACGCCATCCAGACCCAACTGGACGACCTGATCGGCCACCAGTTCACCAGCCCGGTGGAACTGAACAACGCGGTGCGCCCGTTGATCCGCCAGTTGCACGGCAATGAGGAGCAGATCCTGCGACAGATTGTGGACGCCGTACCGGCCAGCGACGGTAACCGCAGCCGTCCCCAACCCGCCGCCGCGCGTTCCACGCCGGGGGACAGCACACTGGAGGACAACCCGACGGACGACAGGGCGCAGCCCGACGATCAGGCGCGTGCCGATGTCGCCGACGCCCGGCAACACAGCGACGCCGGCACCGCCGCGCCGGTTACCGTCTATTCGCTGAATCAGAATGCGCTGGAGCTGGCTTATCTGGATCTCAATCTGGTGTCGGTAGACAAAGACGCACTGGCGCGGCTGGCAACGTTGAAAGACACCCCGTTCGCCGACCGCTACCAACTGGCGGTGGCGATGAAAATGGCCGGGCTTGACCGCCTCAGCCACCAGAGCCGGCAACGCATTCTGGAGATCGCCCACAAAGACGGCGCGCCTGCGGCAACTACCCCGCCGATGGTCTGGCGCGCCCCCGCCGACTGCGGCTGTGAAGACAGCACCCCGAACGTTAACGGCGCCGACGCCACCTTCTACGGTTTTTATCCTTACTGGCAGCCGCTGACCGACGGGCAAACCCTCAACTTTCGTCAACTGGACCGCATCGGCTATTTCTCCGCCGCGGTCTTGCCGGGCGCGCGCGACCCGCAACTGGTGCTGCCGCCCAACTGGCGCAAAACCCGCCCTTATAACGATTTTATCCGGCTGGCGCACCGCTACCGCACCCATGTCGATCTGGTGGTGTCCACGCCGAGAAAACTGCCGTCGCCGGCGCTGGTCAGCCTGTTCACCTCGTCACTGATCGCCCGTCTCGGCGCCAGCATTCAAACCCCGCTTGACGACGACTGGATCAACCGCGCCAAACCCTGGCTGACCTTCGGTTTGAGTCCGTCGGATACGATGGCGGACGGCGTAACGCTGGACTTCGACCTGACCCGGCTCACCACCCGCGCCGGTCAGCAGACGTTTATGCGCTTTGTGCAGGCGCTGCGCAAAACCCTCACGCCCGTCGGCCAAACGCCCGAGACGCCGCCCCGCTACGCCATCAACCTGATGGTGCCGGTGGAGCCGCTGCTGAAGGGCCAGGGGTTTTATACGCTGGATAACCTGCGGGAACTGCTACCGTATGTGGATCGGTTTATTCTGCAGCCGGAGCCCCCTGACGGCATGGTCAAACCGCGTCGGGCGCTCGACCAGTTGAGCGATCTGCGCCATTTTTTAAGCCAGCAGCCGCAGGCCGCCGTTCCTGAGCTGTATCGCAAGATGGTGCCGATCCTGATTACCGACGCCAACCGCCAGCAGACGACTGATCTGGCGGAACTGGTGCGCTACAGCAGTTGGAGCTTTCTCAGCGCCGCTTACTGGCCGCTGCCGCTCGACGAAGCCAGCCAGCAGCTCATCAGCCAGACGTACTACCCCACCGCCGACCTGCCGGCGCCGCTGGCGCAGATAGCCGCGGCAGTCAATGCGGTTATCGACATCATCTGCCCCAACCGCTGGGTGCTGCGCCTGATCCTGTTTATCACCTTCTGGGGGATTGTCGTCACCGGCGTCGCCAGCCTGTGGCTGTTCCCGGTGCGCAAGGTCACCGACTCGCTGTGGTTCGCCGGTTTCGTGGTGCTGTTCGCCGCGGCGCTAATGCTGGCGCTGGTAGCCGACCCGTACTGGCAACAATACCAGACGCTGATCCTGCTACTGTTCGCCGCCGTGGTGGTGACCATCGCCGTACTGCAACGCATCAGGAAAAACCGGCGGGAGCGGAATCCGTAACCACAGGCGGCAGTCTGAATCGTTCCTGCTATTGGGTTGGGCCGCTATCAGCCCGCTGCTGAAACGGCCGGCGACATAATCCCCCGCACCGAACCCCTGACCTTCAGATGCCCGGCCAGTTCGATACGCTGGGCGACGCCGAGCGACTGGGTCGGCAGCAGTTGCTGGGTGAGCAGGTGCAACGCCGCGCGGGCCATCTCTTCAAACGGCAGATGCACGGTGGTGAGCGCCAGCGGCAGCATATCCAGCGGCAGGATATCGTCCATCCCCATCACCGACATGTCATCCGGCACCCGCAGGCCGTGCTGGTTGAGCGCCTCCGCCACGCCGATGGCCTGATTGTCGGCGGCGCAGAAGATAGCGGTGACGCCAAGCCGGTCCGGGTGTTGCGCCAGCCAGCCGAGCAGCGCGTCGCGGGCGGTCAGCGGCTGGAAATCCGGCAGCGACAGAATTAACCGTTCATCCAGCGGGATACCCGCTTCAACCAGCGCGTCGCGGTAGCCGCGTTCGCGCTCACGGATGGTCTGGCGGGAATGCCAGGTCAAATGCAGAATACGCCGATGCCCCTGCACAATCAGGTAACGCACCGCGGCGGCGGCCGAGTAGTGGTTGGCGGGCATCACGGTGTTGAGCCGCATGGTCGGGTCTTCACCGTTGATCAACACCGCCGGCACGCCGCTTTCCGCCACCGCGTTGAGCAACGTGGGGTGGTCGTCGTTGACGATCAGAATGCCGCTCTCCCGCCCGCCGCGCAGCGCCTGCAACAGTTGCTGCTCGTTGATGCTGTCCGGCTCGCCGACAAACGGACTGAGCTGGATGTTGCGCTGCTGGCACAGGGTTTTCAGCCGGTTGATCAGCGTCAGCGACACCAGATTGAGGTCGCTTTCCAGCATCAGGTTGCGCGGCGTCGCCAGCATAATGTGGCGCAGCGGCTCCGGGTTGTCCGCCGTTTTGCTCGCCTTGTGCAGCGGGTACCCCTGCTCGGTGGCGATCGCCATAATCTGCTGGCGGACTTTGGCGCTGATGGGCGCGGTGCCGTTCAGCACCCGGGATACCGTGCTGATCGACACGCCCGCGCGGTCGGCAATATCTTTGAGCGTCGCCATTTATTTCATTCCCGTGTTGGCAATGCCGGTGGTGATGTATTTTTGCAGGAACACGAACACCGCCGTCACCGGCAGCAGCGACAGCATGGTCATCGCCAGAATATAGTGCCACTGCACCGAGAACTGCCCCTGAAACGCATTCAGGCCGATTTGCAGCGTGAAGTTGTCCTGACTGGACAGCACGATCAGCGGCCACAGGAAGTCGTTCCAGCGCCAGATAACCGAGAAGATCGCCAGCACCGCCAGCGCCGGCGCGGTGAGCGGCAGGATGATTTTCCAGTAGATGCGAAACTCGCTGGCGGCGTCGATGCGTGCGGCTTCGATCAGCTCATCGGGGATGGTCAGCATGTACTGGCGCAGCAGGAACACCCCGGTGGGCGTGGCGATGGTGGGAATAATCACCCCCCACAGGTTGTCGCCCATGCGCAGACCAATCACCACCAGAAAGGTCGGCACCATCACTACCGACAGCGGGATCATCATGGTGGACAGAAATAGCGTCAGCACCGTACCGCGCCCTCGAAACTCATACTTCGCCAGCGCGAACGCCGCCATCGAACTGAGCAACAGCGTCAGCAACGTCGCCATCACCGTCACGAACACAGTGTTTTTCAGGTAGGTGGCGAAGTGGAATTTCGACATCGGCGTGGTGTAGTTGTCGGTTTCCAGATGCAGGGTTTTCTGCGGCGTCAGGTTCTGCACCGGCACCCGCATCACCTCCTGCGGCGCTTTAGGGTCCACCATCTGCGCCAGCAGGCCGATGCGCCGCACCATCGCCAGCGTTTTGCTGCTGCCGTCGTCCTGCTTCGCCTGCCACAGCTCCAGCGGTTTCGGGTAGTCGGGCAGCGTGACGGTGCTGGCGGCCTCCGGCAGAAAACTGGGCGGAAAGCGGTTGATCTCCGCCGGGGTTTTTAGCGACGACATCGCCGCCCACATCACCGGAATCAGCACCAGCAGCGTGCCGACCACCAGCCACACCCAGCTCAGGATGTCGGTGACGTGAATCCGCCCCGGATAACGGGTGCGGGTAAGAAATGTGATTATCTTCATCATGCCGGCTCCCGGTTATTTTTTGCCTTCCAGACGGCGGGTAAGCAGGAACTGCAACGCCGTCAGGACCATCAGCACCAACCCCATCAGCACCGACGCCGCCGACGCCAGCCCGTACAGCGACGCGTTGGAGGAAAACGCGGTCTGATAGATGTACTGCACAATAAAGTTGTTGGCGGTGCCCGGCCCGCCGCCGTTGGTCAGCACCCAGGCTTCATCGAAAATCTGCACGCTGTTGATGGTCAGCAGGATCACCACCACCAGAATGTTGGGCGCCAGCAACGGCAGCGTCAGGCTATAGAAACCACGCCAGCGCGAGGTGCCGTCCACCGCCGCCGCTTCGTAGATATCACGCGGGATCGCCTGCAACCCGGCCAGCAGAATCAGGGTATAAAAACCGACGTGAAACCACACCGACACGAACACCACCCAGAAGCGCGCCAGCGATGGCTCCAGCAAAAACGTAATCGGCTGGCCGCCCAGCGACGACAGCAGCAGATTCAGCAAGCCGTTGCGGTTGAGAAACCACTGCCACACCAGCCCGACCACCACCGGCGACAGCAGCACCGGGTAGAAGAAGATGGCGCGGAAGAAACCGCGGGCGATGATCTTGCGGTTGAGGATCAGCGCGGTGACCAGCGCCACGCCGAGCGTGCACGTCACATTAAAAAAGGTAAATGAAACAGTGTTGTAGACGCCGGTCCAGAACAGATCCTGCTCGCAGGTGGCGGGCACCGTGTACTGCTCGCAACTCAACAGAGTAGTGAAGTTCTGCAACCCGACGTACGGCCGGTCCCACAGCAAAATATTGGTGCCGCCGGTGAAGGCGTAGCACACCGCCAGCAGGATCGGAATAAACACGAACACGGCGAACAGCAGCATGTTCGGCGCGATGAAAAACCACGGCATCACCCGGCGGCCGCCGAATTTTTGTAGCAGATTGACCGATTTTTCCACCGGCGTCACCAGCGTATCCACCAACGACGCGCCGGGCTGAATCAACGATTTTCGGTTCATGCCTGTCTCCTGATTATGGCTGTCGCAATCAGACATCCTGTTCCGCCAGACGCGGCAGCGCCTGACCGCTGTCGGCATCAAACAGGTGGCAATAGTCTGGCGGGAAGCGGACAAACACCAGCTCGCCGGTGCGGAATTCGTGGTGCCCCGGCAGGTGCACGATCAGCTCGTCGTCGATGCCGGCGCAGCGGCCGTAGATAAAGGTTTCGTGCCCCATCATTTCGCAACGGTCAATGCACAGCGACACACCGTCGTCACGCTCGCTCACCAGTTGGCAGTGCGACGGGCGGATACCCAGCTCCACCGTTTTTCCCTCTTCGCCGCGAAACGGCAGCCGCAGCAGATTGCCGGACGGACAGCGGACTTCCACCCCGTCGTCCGACGCGCTGCTAATGGTGGCGTGGAACATATTCATGCGCGGCGAACCGATAAAACCGGCCACAAACTTGTTTTTCGGCCGGTTGAACAGCTCCAGCGGCGTGCCCACCTGTTCGATGCGCCCGCCGTTGAGCACTACGATGCGCTGGGCCATGGTCATCGCCTCCACCTGATCGTGGGTGACGTAAATCATGGTGGTGCGCAGCTTCTGGTGCAGCCGGGTCAGCTCGCCGCGGGTCTGTACCCGCAGTTTGGCGTCAAGGTTGGACAGCGGTTCGTCAAACAGGAACAGGTCCGGGTCGCGCACGATGGCGCGGCCGATGGCGACGCGCTGTTGCTGCCCGCCAGACAGCGCCCGCGGCTTGCGATCGAGATACGGTTCCAGCCCCAGCATGCGCGCGGCCTCCCCGATGCGCCGTTCAATTTCGTCTTTGGGGAAATGCAGGTTTTCCAGCCCGAACGCCAGATTCTTGCGCACCGACAGGTGCGGATAGAGTGCGTAGGACTGGAACACCATGGCGATTTTGCGCTCCGCCGGGCCAAGATCGTTAACCTTGCGATCGCCGATCCACAGCTCGCCGTCGGTGATCGGTTCCAGACCGGCGATCATCCGCAACAACGTGGATTTACCGCAGCCGGACGGCCCGACGAACACCATGAACTCCCCGTCGCGGATGATCAGATCCACGCCTTTGATAATCTGTATCGACCCATAGCTTTTATGGACGTTTTTCAGTTCCAGACTTGCCATCACCGTTTCCTCAAACCCGTTTCTGTTTTCAAACCCGTTTCTGTTTTTCAAACAGAATGCCGCTGCGCCAGCAGCATCAGCATGACCAGCGCCTGCCCGTACGGCACGGCGACATTGGGGATATCGTGATAAAACTGCAGGTCGTGGCCCATCGCGGTGCCGTCCGACACCCCTTGCACCACGCCCTGTTCATCAATCTGCGCCATCACCGCCGCCAGCCCTTTGTCCAGCGCCGCCTGCGGGAAATCCGCCAGCATGCCGAGCTGGCGGGCGGTGAGAATGCCGGCGATGAAACCGGCGCTGGCGGAGGTTTCCAGCGGCGAATCCGGGTCGTTGAGCAGGGTGTGCCACAGCCCGGAATCATGCTGACAGGCCGCCAGCGCGCGAGTCTGCTGGGTGAGGATCGCCTCCAGCGTGCGGCGCACCGGCACCGAGATCGGCGAGTCCGCCAGACAACAGATTTCCGGCAGCACCAGCGTCACCCAGGCGTTGCCGCGCCCCCAGAACGCCCCGGCGTAATGGTGGCGACCAAGGAACGTCCAGCCGTGATACCACAGCCCGCTGGCGACGTCCGCCAGATAGCGGGCGTGGGTCAGCAACTGGTATTCGGCTTCCTCCAGCAGTTCCCGGCGCTTGAGCACCCCGGCGCTGACCACCAGAAACAACCCGGCCATAAACAGCGTGTCGTCCCACAGTTGCCCGGTGTTGGGGCGCTCCTTGACCGTGTGCTGGAAGCCGCCGTCTTCGGTTTTCGGCAGCGAATGCAGCAGCCAGTCCGCCCACTCTTCCACCGCCGCCAGCCAGTGCGGACGCGGGTTATCGCGGCACAGCAGCGCCAGCACCAGCATCGGCGCGGTGGAGTTGATTTGCCGCGGCGGCAGCCCGGCCTGCAATTTTTGCTCGTACCACTGTTCCAGCGCCGCCAGCATGGCGTGGTCCTGCCGCTGTCGCGCCAGTTTCCAGAAGCCGTACAGCCCGACGCCCACTTCCCAGTCCCACTCTTCGAACTGGATGGTCAGCGCCTCGCCGGCCGGCGCGCCGTCGTTCAGGTCGGTCACGCTGTTGATGGCTTTCAGGCGGCAAAACGCCAGCGCCACCTTGTCCAGCAGCGCATCAATATGCCGGCTGTCGGAGAGTCCGTTCATGGATTGTTCGGAGAGTCCGTTCATGGATTGTATTGTCATGTTACCGATCCTCCTCGGTACGCGTAGGTATTACCGACACCGTGTCGGGAAATGCGAAGGGGTGATGATTGACGGCAAAACCGCTCGCCGGATGCCAGGTCATCAGGCCGTAGTCCGGGTCGTCGAACCGCGCCGCGCCGTCATCCGACCGCTGCGCCTGACAGTGGCGGAAGCGTTCGATAAACGCCGGGAAATCCGCCGCGCCCTGTCCGCTGTCCACCGCGATATACCAAACGTTATGCTCGCCGAAGGCGCGCAATTCGCTGTCCGGCTGCCCGCCGTCCGGGGTGTGGGTTTGCAGCCCGGCCGGGTTGTGCAACGCGGCATAGCCGTTGCCGCCGCGCACGAAACACCAGTGCGCCTCCACCACTACCTCATCCAGCGCGGTGCGCGGCAGGTAAAGGTGGGTCCAGCGGCGCAGGTCGTGCTGCAAATCGAAAATCATCCAGGCGCGGTTACGGTGCTGCATCACGTGCGGCAGGCGGCCGTTGCCGGCCCAGTAGGACGGGCGGTGCACGCCGTCCGGGCGATCTTCGCCGGGATGGTTGACCCATAGCCGGGCGGCGTAGTGGCGGCCGAGGCGGATATCCAGCACATGCTGCTGGTGCCCCGGCTGGCCGGGGTGGTGATCGAACACCGAGGAAAACGCCACGTCCGGCTGTTTCCAGGCGATGACGCGGGCGCTGCGGTTCAGCCCCTGCACCCAGCGCGCCTGCGCTCCCTGCGGCGACTGCCAGTGGGCGATGGCGTGCGTCTCTTCCGGCGGCTGGTACTGGCTCAGGCACAGCAACGGCAGCGCCGCGCAGTGCGGAATCAGCCAGCCCTCGCCCCAGACCAGCGCGCACAGGCCGGACAGTTCGGTCAACATGCCGGAGCGCAGTTCCTTGTCGTAGGCGCGCCCCATGGTGCCGACCGCCACACCGTTTTGATGCATCCAGGCGGTCATCAGTAGAATGCGATCGATAACCGTGCGGGCGCGGGCGCGCAGGCTTTCATCGCTAGCCAGCTCGGCCAGCGCCACCAGCCCGATCAGATCGATCGGGTAATAGGCGGCGGAGTTCCACTCCACCAGCCCGTGTTCCAGAATGGCGTCGAACCAGCGCTCCAGCCGCTGGCGGGCGATAGCCTGCTGCTCGCGGCCCTGACGACCGCTGCACACGAAGACCGAATCGGGAAAGTTTTGCCCGGCCAGATACTGCGCCACATGAAAACAAAGGCAGTGGTTCTCGCTCCAGAACCACATGGTGTCGTTGCCCGGTTCGTCGATCCAGTAACGAAAACCGAGGATTACGCTGCGAACGCGCCGCCAGTCATGCGCCGTCAGCCGCTGGCCCTGATAGCGCTGCCACAGCCAGATCAGCGGCACCAGTTGAAAGTCGGCGCAGTCTTCCCGACGGCTGATCTTATGCAGCGCCTGATTAAGGATCGGCATGATCTCCGCCGTCCCTTCGCCGGTGGCGAAGATAGCCAGCACCCGGCCGATGCGCTCGAAACCGTGCAGTGCGGTGTGACGCAGCAGGTGGTCGCGCCGGGCGGCCAGCGTCGGTAACGGCGGCATGGTTTGTGTGGACATAGTTTGAGCAGGCAGACGGCCGAAGCTGATGCTGCGCGTCAGCGTGATGCCGCCGCACACCGCGCGGCACACCAGATCGTAATACCCTACCAGCCCCGCCGGCAGCGTGACCTGCCAGCCGGTATTGCCCGCCGCCAGCGACGGCTGTTGCCGCCAGTCCGGCGCCGATTCGTTAACGTTGCACACCAGATGGTGGTGGATATCGACCGCTTCCGGCAACGGCGTGGCGGCGCGCAGGGTCAGGGCATCGCGGTCGGTCAGGTTGTCGGCCAGCGACAGGCTGTTGATCCAGCCGTCCAGCGCCTGGATGCGTTCGCTGCAGGCGGCGTCCGGCGCGGCCTGCCAGCGCAGCGACGTCTCGCCAAGGTAGCGCAGGCTGAACAGGTAGTCGGTATCGCGCTCGCACAGCTCCTCGGCGTGCACCACCAGCGTGTTCAACCCCAGTTGCAGCGGCAGCGTCAGTTCGCACTGCTGTTCGGTGTTGCGGCTAAACGGGGTGAAACGGCAAATCTGGCGACCGTTAAGCCATACGGTCACGCCGCCGCAGGTAGACAGCAGGAAACGCGCCGGTTGCAGGCTATCGCTGTGCAGGTAGCAGCGGGCAAAGCGCTGCACATGGGTGGGGCAAGGCCAGAAATCGCTGAAATTAACCGACTGACTGTCATCGCCGCCGCTCCACAGGGTGTGAAAACGGAGATGCTCCGGCAGGCTGACGGCGCGCGGCGCGGTTTCTTTTAAGAACCGCACCCGACAAGGTAATACGCCGACATCCACAAAACCATTAATAAAGCGGTAATTAACATTATCCGGCAGGGTATCCGCTTCTGCAGGATAATATTTTTCCTCCAGGTCGCTAATCATAAACCGGTTAATCACGCTATTTTTCTTTAACACCCAACCGATATTCATGGCGAATCCTTGTTACCGCACGAGTGAATAAATGAAATATCGAGAATGCATTGCCAAATAAAAAATACTAATGAATAAAAAAATACCTGATGGCATTTATTTGCACCGTTATTGTGCGCGTGCTGCCTTTATTTGGCGCAATGCAACTTTTCAGTGCCAGATCCAGAAATCGGCGGCGATAAATGCAAAATTTGCATAATCCGGCAATTTGCACTTAACATCGTATTTTTGCATTATAGAGTAAATTATCGCGTGAACAATATGCGATTCTTATCACAAAAAGACGTTGACTCAGCCATGAGTCGAAATATATTTAATATGCTTCACAAAAAAGAACGCGATTTTTGTTCATGATGAGTTGCTGAATGGCTTATTCATGCAAATTTGCATTCATGCATCACAGGCTGTCGAATATACCCGAAGTAATAAAGCCAATACACCTGCAACCTGACCTATGACGGGTCTGCTATTTATAATGGGTGGGAGAGTATGATGAATCGCTATCAGCACGCGCTGTTATTTTCCTTTATGACGCTGGGCGCTTTCGCCAGCAGCAATGCCATTGCCGCCAAAACGCAAATCACCTTTTTATACAGCGACGACGACCCGGAACTGGTCCATTTCATGGAACAGAAGGTGAAGACGTTTTCACAAAACAACGATCACATCGACGTGAATTTCGTCAGCACCGGCTACAACGCGCTGCAAACGCAGTTGCCGATGCAACTGGCCGCCGGTCTGGGGCCGGATATCGCCAAAACCACCCAGATGGGCCTGCTCTCCTACACGCTTGACCTGCGCCCTTATCTGGCCGACCCGGCCGGTTTTGAAAAACGCTACGGCGCCGGCATTGAAAAAATCATGCGCATCAAAGGGGTACATAAGGATAACGCCCTGCCGGGCTTCGTCGCCTCCTGGACCGCCGACCTGCCGTTCGTCAACGTGACCCTGTTCCAGCAGGCCGGCATGCCGCTGCCGCAGCCGGGTTACACTCTGGAGCAGCTGATGCAGGCGTCGAAACAGGTGGCGGCAAAAACCGGCGTCTCCATTCCCTTTACCATCGACCGCAGCGGTTTTCGCTTCTCCGGCCCGGCTTACTCCTACGGCGCGCGCTACGACAAAGACGGCCTGATCAACTTCCCGGACGCCGCCGCGCAGGCATGGATCAAGGACCTGAAGCGCTGGTCGGACGAGGGCATCTTCCCACGTGAAATGTGGGGCGCCGCCGGCGGCGGGCAGTACAAAAGCATGGCCGACGACTTTGTGAACGGCAACATCGTCACCTACTTCTCCGGCAACTGGCAGTTGAACCAGTTCAGCAAGCAGATCGGCAACGGCTTCGACTGGAAAATGCTGCCCGCGCCCTGCAAGGAAAAATGCATCTCGATGGGCGGCGCCACCTTTATCATGCCGTTCAAGACCAGCAAGCATCCGAAAGAAGTGGCGGAATTCATGGAATGGCTGGGCAGCGACGCCATCCAGCGTGAGATCGCCGAACACTTCAATATCATCGTTGGCGCCGATATTCCGGATCTGCATTACCAAACCAAGGATCAGCACGTGATCGACGGGTTGAACACCGCCCGCACCGAGATCGCCAACATCCCGGCTTACGTGTTCGACTGGGAAAAAATGGAAAGTCTGGGCGGCAGCGAGCTGTATCCGATCATCCTGACCCGCTTTACCCAGTACCTGAACAATCAGGTGTCGTACGACGAGTATCTGCGCCTGACGGAAAACGACGTGAAACGGCTTAACCAGACTATCGCCGCCAACCGGCAGCAACAGCAGAAAGCCCAGTAACGGAGGAGTCAGTAACGGATGAGTATGAAACGCCAGTTGATTCACCTGCCTATCGACGGCGACGCGCCGTTTGACTGGCAGACGGAAAACGACCTCTGCCAGCAGCGGTGGCCGGATGAAGACCGCTTTTTGGTGGTCACCGGCACTTTCACCCGGCTGCTGTGCTGGCAGCAGGGTCGGCTGCAACGCTACGGCGGCAGCCTGTTTCCGGTGGGCGACCCGGCCAGTCAGGCGCGGCTCGGGCTGTGGGGCGTACAGGCGATGCTGCAGGCGGTGGAAGGCATGACGCCGCTCACGCCGCTGGCCGACACGCTGTTTGCCCGTTTCGACAACCACATCGAACAGGTGGTGGACTGGTCGAAACAGGCGCAGGCCGGCGATTACGCCGCGCTGGCGGCCGATATTCTCGCGCAGCCGGACGACCCGCTGGCGGTGCCGCTGCTGAAACGCGCCGCCCGTGAACTGGCTACGCTGGTGCGCCTGTCTGACGCACGCCAGCCGGAACAGCTCTGCTTTAGCGGCGCACTGGCGGCGGCTTGTCTCCCTTATTTCACGCAGCAGGCCCGCTCATGACCACGACCACCACGCCTTATGCCGACGAAACGCTTTATGCCGGCGTTGACGGCGGCGGCACCGGCTGCCGGGCGCGAATTTACCGGGCCGACGGCACGCCGCTCGGTCAGGGGGTTGGCGGCCGCGCCAATTTGCTGCTGGGCGTGGAAACGGTACGTCAGGCGGTGGACGAGGCGCTGATGCAGGCGCTGAAACACAGCGGACTGGGCGAGCAGGATCGCCCGCGTCTGCACGTCGGGCTGGCGCTGGCCGGCGCCGAACACCGTAGCGCCTATCAGGCGTTTCTGACGTTGCCGCATTCCTACGCCGCGCAGGTGTTGAATACCGATGCGTTGGGCGCCTGTCTGGCGGTCAATCAGGGGGACGACGCCGGGGTGGTGATCGCCGGCACCGGCTCTTGCGGGCTGGCATGGCATCAACGCGCCATCACCGCTTACGGCGGCCACGAGTTTCCGATATCCGATCAGGGCAGCGGCGCGCGTCTCGGGCTGGCGACCCTGCAATACCTCTGGGGCGTCAAACAGGGCTGGGCACCGCCGTCGGCATTAAGCCGACAGCAGGCGCTACCATTCGACAACGAAGCGGAAGCAGCGGTCTGGCTGGATCAGGCCAGGCCGGGCGACTACGCCCGTTTCGCCCGACCGGTATTTGACTGCGCCCGTCAGGGCGATGCGCTGGCGACCGGCCTGCTGCAACAGACCGCCCGCGAAATTGAAGGGTTGCTGGCGGCGGTGGCGACACACCCACTGCCCCGCCTGTCGCTGATGGGCAGCATCGGTTTGCATATCCGGCCCTGGCTGGCCGAAGCCTGGCAACAGCGGCTATCGCCGCCCGCCGGCGACGCGCTGGACGGCGCGCGACTGATCGCCGTCAATCACTACGCGCTCTACGCCTGATATTGATACCTTAACACGCACGCGCCTGCCGGCGCGTCGCCCAGCGCAGGCAGAGCAACGGCAGCGGCAAGGTCATCACCAGCAGCAGCCACACCAGCGCATACACCGCGTCCACGCCGTCGTTTTGCAGGTTGATGTACAGCTTCACCGGGATGCCCTGCGGAAAATAGGCGAAAATCATCACGATGCCGAACTCGCCCATCGCCCGCACCCAGGCGATGGCGACGGCCGCCGCCAGCCCGGAAGCGGCCTGCGGCAAGGTCAGGTAAATCAGGCGTTGCCAGGCATTCGCCCCCAGAATGCGCCCGGCCTCGTCCACCGTGACGGGAATACCGGCGAAAGCGGAACGCGCCGCGGTGATGAAATAAGGCAACGCGCCGTAGACCTGCGCCGTCACGAACGCCGCCGGATTGTTCACCAGCGCCAGCCCGGCGCGGGATAACAGACTGCCGATCGGGCTGTACGGCCCGTAGACCGACACCAGCAGGATCCCCATCGCCAGCGGCGGCGTCAGCAGCGGGATCATCACCAGCAATTCCACCAGCCAGCGGCAGCGCGAGTTGTTCGCGCGCGCCAGCCACAGCGCCACCGGCAGCCCCAACAGTATCACCAGCGCGATCGCCAGCAGGCCGAGGCTGACGGAAACGGCGATAGCGTCGCCGTCGCCCCACGCCAGTTGGAAATGATGCCACGGCGTAATCCCCAGCAGGGTGACAAACGGCACCGCCAGCAGCAGCAATGCCGGTATCGCCAGCCAGAACGCCATCCTTCGGTTACTTCGCGGCGTAGAGCGTACCGCCTTTCGGTACGTCATAGCCGTTCTGGCGGAACAGCGCCTGCCCTTCCGGGCTGAGCATAAAGTTGACGAATTTGCGGGCCTGCGCCGCATCGGGCGCGTTTTTCAGTACCGCGGCGTAGAACACCAGCGGCTGGGTGTGCAGCACCTGATCCTTGCCGGCACTGTCTTTGATGGTGAAGCTGACGGTGTCGTACCACTGTTGCGACATCGCCGGGTTGCTGAGGTTGATTTCATCCGGCAGCGACACATAAGGCAGTTTGGCGGAGCGCACCGCGCTCTCGTAACCGGAGGTGGCGTCGATCTGCCCGGACTCCAGCCGGGTCAGCAGCCCGCCTTCCATAAACACCTGCGCCGGGTTCTGCACCTCGCCCAGCGCCTTTTTGGCCGCATCCGGCTGGTGATAGTACTTCTCGGCCAGCAGCATGGTGAAGACGATATTCTGGCCCTGCGGGTCGTTATACGGGTCGGTGCGGCCGAATTTCAGCGATTTATCCCGCAACACGCTCAGCCAGTCGCTATTCTTCGCCTTATCGGACGCCGCCAGTCTGGCGGCAAACGGGCTTTTCGGATTGTAGGCGATGACCATACGGGTACTGGCGACCGGAATGGCGTCGTCGATCAGTCCGGCGTCTTTCAGTATCTGCATCGGCCCCGGCGTGATGGACACGAATACGTCCGCCACCACTTTCTTGCTGGCCAGCAGGCGCGCCATGCCGTACGCCCCCTGGCCCTGCCCCTGATAGCTCAGGTTCTCTTTTTGGGCGAACGTCGGCCCCAACGCCTTGTCCATCACCACGCCCATCGACCCGGCGTAGGTTAACTGAATTTTATCCTGCGCTTGTGCCGCGCTGCCCGTGAATAATGCCGCCGCCAACACGACGGCGAATTGATACCTAACCCGAATGTTCACTCTCTACCCCATTCGTTATATAAAAAAAGAAACAACGAGACTCCTCCTGAATGCGGGCAAATTCAAAAAATAAAATGCGACAAAATATGTGATTTCGATCGCACAATCGGGCGTTACGAGGTCAACCTGCTGCGCCAATGCACTGAAATTCCTGCATAACGCCTTTCGCCACGCCATTTTCTTCGCTGACCAGCCGCTTCAGGATTCAGACACATTTTTTTACCTCTCGCCGGCTGGCGAACAAACGTTATGTTATATTATAACGATATTAAGGGGGATACTGTGACCAGTCTTTACGCTTTTTCCGCTGTTGCCCGGCTGGGTATCGCCGGTGTTTTGCTGGCGCTGTTATGGGGTTTGATTTCCTGGGCGGTGTCGCTGGCATGACTGCACCATACATGATCACACTGCATACACTGATGTTTGGTTATCCGGGCCAGCCGCCGCTGGGCACGCTGGACGGTTGTTTTGACAGTGGTTCGCTGACCGCCATCGTCGGCGCCAATGGCACCGGCAAATCCACCCTGCTGAAAACGCTGGCGGGATTGTTGCCGCCGCTTGGCGGTCATTTCTGCATGGCGCCGCAGGCGCGTCGTCAATTGGGCTACCTGCCGCAACTGGCCGAGTTCGACCGCCAGTTTCCGCTCAGCGTCAACGATCTGGTGTTGATGGGTTGCGTACCGCATTGCGGCATGTTTGGCCGCATTTCCGGCGCGTGGCGGAAAAAGGCTCACGACGCGCTGGATACCGTCGGCATGGCGGAGTTCGCGCCCGTGCATATCGGCACCCTCTCCGGCGGCCAGTTGCAGCGCGTGCTGTTTGCCCGGCTGCTGGTGATGCAGTCGCCGGTGATCCTGCTGGATGAACCCTTTACCGGTATCGATGCCCAGACCACCCGCACATTGCTGACGGTGATCCGGCAGTTGCATCAGCAAGGCCGCACCATCCTGGCGGTGCTGCACGATCTGGAACAGGTGGAAGCGCACTTCCCGCGCGTGCTGATGCTCCGCCCGGAAGGTCACCGCTGGGGCGACTGCCGCGAGGTGCTGTCGTCCGCGCCCGCCGCGACCACCCCGCCGCAACTGAGGCTGGTGCCATGATGCTGATTCACCTGTTGACCGAACCGTTCGGCGATTTTGGCTTCATGCGCCGGGCGCTGGTCGGCTGTCTGGCGCTGACCCTGAGCGCCGCGCCGCTCGGCTGTTTCTTACTGCTGCGCCGCATGAGCCTGATCGGCGACGCGCTGTCTCACGCGGTGCTGCCCGGCGTGGCGATCGGCTACCTGATTTCCGGCATGTCGCTGGTGGCGATGGGCGTGGGCGGGTTCATCGCCGGGCTGGCGGTGGCGATGCTGTCCGGCGTGGTCAGCCGTCACACCGAACTGAAGGAAGACGCCAGTTTCGCCGGGTTCTATCTCGGCTCACTGGCGCTGGGGGTGACGTTGGTGTCGCTGCGCGGTTCCAGCGTCGACCTGCTGCACGTGCTGTTCGGTTCCATTCTGGCTATCGACGCCAATGCGCTGATCACCATTGGCGTCATCAGTTCCTGCTCGGTGCTGGTGCTGTCGTTGATCTACCGGGCGCTGGTGATCGAATCGTTTGACGTCACCTTCCTGAAAATCCTGTCGCGCCGGTCGCGGGCGCTGATCCACGGCCTGTTTCTGTCGCTGGTGGTGCTGAATCTGGTGGCGGGCTTCCAGTTGCTCGGCACGCTGATGGCGGTCGGCATGATGATGTTGCCCGCCGCCTGCGCCCGCTTTTGGTCCCATCGCCTGCCGGTCATGCTGCTGACCGCGGTGGGCATCGGCGCCTGCGCCAGTTTGGTGGGGCTGACCTGGTCGTATTACGCCGATCTGCCCGCCGGCCCGGCGGTGATCCTCACCACCACGCTATTGTTCTGTTTTTCGGTTCTGTTCGGTTCCAATGGCGGCATGTTACGCACGCGTCGTTGACAGTTGATGGTTTTTGCATGGCAAATACACGAAGAGGGAAAAAATGAAACGTTCTGTTTTGGTTATGGCGCTGTCCAGCCTGCTGCTGAGCCCGCTGGCGATGGCGAAAGATCTGAATGTGGTGGCAAGTTTTTCGGTGCTGGGCGACATGGTCAGCCAGATTGGCGGCCAGCACGTACACGTGACCGACCTGGTGCAGCCGAACGGAGACCCGCATGAATTCGAACCGTCGCCGAAAGACAGCAAAACCCTGTCGCAGGCCGACGTGGTGTTCGTCAGCGGGCTGGGGCTGGAAGGCTGGCTGGACCGGCTGATCAAAGCCTCCGGCTACAAAGGCGAGGTGATCACCGCGTCCAAAGGCATCAAAACCCTGAAAATGGAAGAAGACGGCAAAACCGTGACCGACCCGCACGCCTGGAACAGCATGAAAAACGGCATCATCTACGCCCACAATATCGTCGATGCGCTGGTCAAGGCTGACCCGGAGCACGCCGACGAGTACCGCAAACAGGGCGACAGCTACATTCAGCAGTTACAACAGCTGGATGACTACGCCACCCAGACGTTTGCCGCTATTCCGAAAGAAAAGCGCAAAGTGCTGACCAGTCATGACGCCTTCGGCTATTTTGCCGCCGCCTACGGCGTGCATTTCCTGTCGCCGATCGGTTATTCCACCGAGTCCGAAGCCAGCAGCAAAACCGTGGCCAAACTGATCAATCAGATCAAGAAAGAGCACGTGAAGCTGTACTTCATTGAGAACCAGACCGACCCGCGTCTGGTGAAACAAATCGCCGACGCCAGCGGCGCGCAGCCAGGCGGCGAGCTCTATCCGGAAGCGTTGACCGACAGCAACGGCCCGGCCGCCACCTACACCGCGGCGTTTAAACACAACGTCGATACCATCGCGGCGGGGATGAAGTAAGCCGCCCTGTGATTGATTCGGACGACTATTGATTCGGACCGCTGCCGCCGTCTCCCGGTCGGCAGCGGTTACGTCTCCGCGCAGAGCACCGCCGACGGCGGTGTGAGGCTGTTGACAAACAGCTATATTGTCTTGTGAATGGTGAAGTTTGTCCGGTCAGTGAATAATTTCGTGCGGGATAAACGGTGTAATTTCTTTGCTGCTTCATTGCACGCACGACAAGGAGAGGTGCAAGCGCCACCTCTCCTTGACCACTGGCTGGTGGCTAAACTGCGGCGCTACGCGCTACCTTCGGCGTTCGACTTCGCGGTTCGGGCCGCCCGTGACGTGATTACTCGCCCCATCCCTGGGGCTCGCCCTACGGGCCAGCGTAAACGCTGTTCAAAAACGCTCCCGACGTTTTTGTCCAACACGGCACGGGC
>NZ_CM001976.1:4276181-4302279 GCF_000406145.1 Dickeya dadantii NCPPB 898
CCGCTCGACTTGCATGTGTTAGGCCGTGCCGCCAGCGTTCAATCTGAGCCATGATCAAACTCTTCAATTTAAAGTTTGATGCTGCTTCCGAAGAAGCGGTGCTCAAAGAATTTACTGTTAGTTCGTATGAATTAACTGTTGTCACTCTTCAAGACTTTTTCACATAATTTTTTAGTGAAGTGTCCTGCGAGTGCCCACACAGATTGTCTGATTGATTGTTAAAGAGCAGTGCGACCGGCTTACAGCCTGCTGTCGCGAGGTGGCGTATACTACGCTTTCCTCCTGCGGAGTCAACGACTTTTTTCTCGTTTTCCCCGCCTGACACCGCGCTGCGTTTCCGCTGTTGCCGTGTCAGTGGATGCGCATTATAGGGATCCGAACGGGTTACACAATCACTTTCTCGATCTTTTTTTCCGTTCGCGCATTTTTCCACCCTTACGTTGAGTTATTGTGCAGACAACGCTATTTTCTGAGCAATAAAGCCGGATCCGCCCCAAGATCTGGGATCCGTAACATTAATTTTAGGAGATTACGGCATATGTCCGAGGCATTACGCCCGTTTAAAGGAACGCTGCCCGTTATCGGTAAAAACGTCATGGTTGATCCTTCCAGCGTAGTTATCGGAGGGGTCACACTGGAGGATGATGTGAGCATCTGGCCGCTAGTGGTTATCCGGGGCGATGTCAACTTCATCCGGATTGGCTCGCGCACCAATATTCAGGATGGCAGCGTCTTGCACGTAACTCACCGTTCGGAAAAAAACGCGAATGGCAATCCATTGATTATCGGGGAAGATGTCACCGTCGGGCACAAAGCCATGCTGCATGGTTGCACGATAGGCAATCGTGTCCTGGTGGGCATGGGCTCAATCCTGCTTGATGGCGCCATCGTTGAAGATGACGTCATCATTGGTGCAGGCAGCCTGGTTTCGCCGGGAAAAACGCTGGAGAAAGGCTACCTTTATCTTGGTAGTCCGGCTAAAAAGGTTCGCCCGCTGACAGAGCAGGAACGGGAAGGGCTGCTTTATTCATCCAATAATTATGTACGCTGGAAAGACGAATATCTGGGCCAATCGCACCAGTGAAGCAATTGGCGCTTCCCATCAACGAATTTCATCACTAAACAGAAAGCGCCCCTGCTCATCGTATTCATCATCGCGAATCAGGCGTTCAAACTCATCTTCCCAATCCCAGCGATGTTCCCGGAACAGTGACAACCACTGTTCCGGCAGCGCATCACCATAACGTTCCAGCAAAATACGTCGTCTAATCACGCACTCGCGCTTAAACCCGCCGACCAGTACCGGAAAAATGATCGCCTCATCATGATCACACCATTCTTCCCGATCGGGGAACTGGATCGCCTGATTCATGCTCCCAGTTCCTGCTTCATTTTACGAATTACCGGCACGGCATCCGGCATGACGCCATGCCACAAATTGAACGCATGCGCTGCCTGCCAGACCAGCATTCCCATACCGTCAACATACCGCTGCGCTCCCTGTCGGATACACCACTTTAAAAAAGGAGTCGGCTCCGACTGGTAAAACATGTCATAACAACACACATCAGGAGAAATCAGAGAAGCCGGCAAATCAGGAACATCGCCCGCTACACCTGATGACGTGGCATTGATAATCAAATCAAAAGAATGGTTGCCCACTTTTTCTATTGGCAATGCACTCACCTGACCATAGCGGCTGAAATGCTCAGCCAATGCGTCAGCTCTGGCAAATGTGCGGTTAGTAATAACTAACTCGCATCCATACGCCAGCAAAGGCTGAATAACGCCACGTGCTGCGCCACCCGCACCAACCAGCAACACCCGATCATGAGGCTGGATAAATTCATGCTGCTGCAAATCACTCAGCAGACCAATACCATCAGTATTGTCGCCATAAAGCGAACCATCGACTTTCTTTTGGATCGTGTTGACGGCGCCTGCGGAACGAGCGCGCTCACTCAGCTCATCCATAGCCGCGCATGCACGCTCCTTGAACGGAGCCGTCACATTAGCGCCGCATGCGCCATGTTGAAAAAATGCTTTCAGGCTGTCCTCAAAGCCATCCAACGGCGCCAGTATGCGCTCGTATGTCAGCGAGATTCCCATCTGCTCGGCAAACAACGCATGAATGCGCGGCGATTTGCTGTGCGCAATAGGATGACCAAAAACCGCAAAAGATTGACTCACGGACACTTTGTTCTCCAGTATTTGCTACCCCTGACGCAGCATTTCCCCCGTCAGGGCATCACGAATTTCCGATGGGTTCAGGCGACCGCCAACCTCTCCATTCAGGACAGGGAAACCCTCGCCAAACTGCTCCGCCACTTCCCTGGCGGTACGACACGGCGGCTGGCCGCTCAGATTAGCGCTGGTAGAAACCAACGGCTTTCCAAATACCAGGCACAGTTGTTTCACCAGCGGGTGATCGCTAACTCGCACTGCCAACGAAGTAAACCGCCCAGTCAACCAATCCGGCGTCACCGTTTTGGCCGGGAGCACCCAGGTAACCGGTCCTGGCCAAGAGGCAAAGATGGTCTGACGCTGAATATCCGACAAGGCAGATATGTCGACATAAGGTTCCAGTTGCTGAAAATCCGCCGCAATCAGGATCAGCCCTTTCTCGCGTGGACGTTGTTTCAACGCCAACAAACGCTCTACCGCCGTTTCACTGTCAGGATCGCACCCGAGCCCAAATACAGCCTCCGTTGGATAGGCGATCACATTTTCTTCCCGCAGTTGCTGCAACAGCGGTGCTAAATCTTCAGAATTTATATTACTCATCACAATGACTTTCTTCAGCCGATACCGGCTTTCCACACAACTTACTGGCACAAAAGCGCCTTACGCCCTGCGCCGTTTTCTTCTCTATCAATAACGGGTAATGGCAATATTCGCATTCCCCGGCAATCGGTTTGTGATTCAGCGTAAACTGGCAGGCAGGGTAACGTTCGCAGGAGTGAAACGTCTTGCCATAGCGGGACTTACGCTGCAGCAATCGGCCTTCATGGCACTGGGGACATGTCAGTGTCGTTTCGTCTGGGCGATCAATTGCTTCCGTATGCTCGCATTCTGGATAGTTACTGCAACAGATGAACATGCCATAACGCCCCTGACGCAGCACCAGCGCCGACTGGCAACGAGGACAATGCTGCCCATCCAGCACCTTCACCACATGCCCATCGGCATAGGCTTTAAGCGGTCGAATATAATGACATTTGGGATAACGGGAACAACCAAGAAACGGGCCGTGCTGTCCGGAACGGATAACCAACACGGCCCCACATTCAGGGCACACCTGTTGCGGCTTTTCAGCAATAAGTATGGTTTTGACCATGATTTACTTTGATTCCCGACTACTGCAAATACCCTTCATTGGCTTCAAAGAGTAAATCTTCCATTTGCTGGTAAGCATTTTCGCAACCAGGCACATTGAATAACACCATCAGAATGACCCATTTTAGATCTTCCAGGTCAAAATCCTGCGTTTCAAGCGCCATTACCCGATCAATGACCATCTCACGGGTTTCCAAACTGAGCACTTTAATCTGCTCAAGAAACAGCAGAAAGCCGCGGCAATCCACATCCAGACGTTGTTCCTCTTCAGCGGTGTAAAAACGCAACGCCAGAGGGTCGCTGGCCAGCGCCAGCGGCGGGGTTTGTCCTTCCTGCAAGTCGGCCAGTTTTTCCAGCCAATCCAACGCGCTGTAGATATCGTCGCGATCAAATCCCGCGCGGGTGAGGTCATCAGTCAACGTATCTTGATCGACACGCATTTCGGTTTCATTGTGGATGTAAGTTTCAAACAAGTACATGAGTACGTCGAACATGGCCTGCCCTCCTTATACGGACATAGCCGCCGGGTACAGCTGCGATCCACCCTGCTAACTCCAGATCCAGTAACTTACTCACCACCTCTGGCACAGGTTGGCCGGCACGTTCAGCGACAACGTCAACAGGTGTAACCTCATCTCCTACGGTAGCCAACACATCAGCAAATGGCAATTCCAGTTCACCTTCCGTCGCACAAATAATTTCCGGAATGCCCTCACCAGGAATATCGGCAAACCAGCGCAGTCCATTATGGAGTTGTTCAAAAATGTCCTGAGGCTGGGTAACCAGGCTGGCCCCTTGCTGTATCAACCAATGGTTACCTTCCGTCATCGGATTCCCGATCGGACCGGGCAGAGCGAATACCTCACGATTTTGCTCCAATGCATAACGCGCCGTCACCAGCGAACCGCTACGCATTGATGCTTCCACTACCAGAACTCCCAGACTTAATCCGCTGATGATGCGATTGCGGCGTGGAAAATTCACCGGCAACGGCCGGGTATTCAGGGGAAACTCTGACACCAGCGCCCCACCCTGCTGCACAATAGCATCCGCCAGCGTCAGATGCCGGCGTGGATAAAGCTGGTTTAATCCGCTCCCCAATACCGCAATGGTTTTCCCACCTGCCTGCAGAGCGGCCTGATGGGCAATACCATCAATCCCCACGGCTAATCCGCTGGTTATGGTCAGATGATTCAGGCTAAGTTGCTGGCTGAAGACATGCCCCCACTGTTCGCCGTAGGCGCTATTGTTGCGACTGCCAATCACCGCGACCTGCGGAGATGACAGTACGCCCACATCTCCCGCGACATACAAACATAGCGGGGGAGAAACGATGTTACTGAGCAAAGGGGGATAATCGGCGCTGTTGAATGTCACCAGGTGATGCTCCGGCTTTTCCAGCCAGTGCGCTGTATTCTGGATATCCAGAACGCTCAGAGTGAGAAACTGTTCGGTCTGATTTTCCGTCAGGCCCAGCGATTTCAGATATTCCGCCGGATACGAATTTTCGGCCTGCAATTGACCGAACAGTGCCGCGCATCGTTTGGCGCCGAGGCCTTTAACCGACGCCAGACGCAACCAGATTTCCATATCCGTCATATCCCACTCCGCATCCTACCGTGTCATGGCCGTGATGCTGTCAATCACCCCTGGAAATGTCTACAATAAAGGCTGGAGCGTTCTAACCACCTGAATACAGATCTAAACATATATGTCAGTGTTGCAAGTATTACATTTCCCCGATGAGCGGCTTCGCATTAAGGCGCAGCCGGTAAAAGAAGTTAATGCAGAGATTCAGCGTATCGTGGACGATATGTTCGATACCATGTACGAGGAAGAAGGCATTGGCCTCGCGGCCACGCAGGTTGATATCCATCAGCGCATCATCGTAATTGATGTGTCAGAAGAGCGGGATCAACGGCTGGTTTTGATCAACCCCGAACTGCTGGAGAAATCCGGCGATACCGGAATTGAAGAAGGCTGTTTGTCCATTCCTGAAACTCGTGCGCTGGTTCCGCGGGCAGAACGCGTCAGCGTGCGCGCGTTGGATCGCGAAGGTAAACCGTTTGAGCTGGAAGCAGAAGGCTTGCTGGCGATTTGCATTCAGCATGAAATGGACCATCTGGTCGGCAAACTGTTTATCGACTACCTGTCACCGCTGAAACGCCAACGCATTCGCCAGAAGCTGGAAAAATTGGCCAGACAAAACAGCAAGGCATAAACAGCCTCGTAAAACCTATATCCAGACAGGAAAGCACGTGTCATTACGCATTATTTTCGCAGGAACGCCTGATTTCGCCGCACAGCATCTTGCAGGGCTGCTCTCGTCAGAGCATGAGGTTGTCGGCGTTTTTACCCAACCGGACCGTCCGGCAGGTCGCGGCAACAAGCTGACGCCCAGCCCGGTTAAAGTGCTGGCTGAACAGCATGCTATTCCGGTATTCCAACCTAAATCATTACGTCCTGTTGAGAATCAGCAATTGGTGGCGGAACTGGGCGCTGACGTAATGGTTGTGGTTGCCTATGGCCTCATCCTGCCGCAAGCCGTGCTGGATATGCCTCGTCTGGGATGCGTCAATGTGCATGGGTCGCTGCTGGCGCGCTGGCGCGGAGCGGCGCCGATACAGCGCGCACTCTGGGCCGGCGATACACAGACGGGAATCACGATCATGCAGATGGACGCCGGGCTGGATACCGGCGCCATGCTTCACAAAATCGAATGCCCGATTCTGCCGGATGACACCAGCGCTACACTGTATGACAAGCTGGCAAAACTGGGCCCTCAGGGATTGA
Organism: Dickeya dadantii NCPPB 898; assembly: GCF_000406145.1. Taxonomy (NCBI): domain Bacteria; kingdom Pseudomonadati; phylum Pseudomonadota; class Gammaproteobacteria; order Enterobacterales; family Pectobacteriaceae; genus Dickeya; species Dickeya dadantii. The sequence continues at coordinate 4,282,311 of NZ_CM001976.1, forward strand.
TGGAAACACTGGCGCAATTGTCCGCCTCTCAGGCGACCGCCGAAGCTCAGGACGACAGCCTGGCAACCTATGCAGAAAAGCTGAGCAAAGAAGAAGCGCGTCTGGACTGGCAATTGTCGGCAAAACAGCTGGAACGCTGCATCCGCGCCTTCAATCCGTGGCCAGTCAGCTATTTTCTGATTGAGGAGCAGCCGGTAAAAGTCTGGAAAGCAGAAGCGCTGAACACCTCACATCAGCAACAGCCGGGAACCATACTTGCCGCCGATAAAGACGGCATCCGGATTGCCACCGCTGACGGCGTATTAAATATTCAGATCTTGCAACCGTCGGGCAAAAAATCCATGTCAGCGCAGGATTTGCTTAACTCTCGCCGCGAATGGTTCACCCCTGGCCAAATACTAGCCTGATACCACGGTACCGACCTTACCTGTCGGTACCACTGACACTCTCCTATCCGTTCTAAGCCGATGAAAAGCAAATATAATCTTCGTAGCATTGCCGCCACTGCTCTTGTCCAGGTTGTCGAACAAGGACAATCACTCAGCCACCTGTTGCCTGCGCTCCAGCGAGACATCAGTGAGAAAGATCGCGGCTTGCTGCAGGAGATCTGCTTTGGCGTACTACGCGTATTACCACAGTTGGATTGGCATCTTCGCCAACTGATGGCTAAACCGCTTACCGGCAAACAGAAGGTACTGCATTATCTGTTGATGGTAGGTCTTTATCAGCTCATCCATACCCGTATTCCTCCCCATGCCGCGCTGGCGGAGACGGTTAATGGCGCAGTTGCCCTGAAGCGGCCACAGCTGAAAGGATTGATTAATGGCGTATTGCGCCAGTTTCAACGTCAGCAGGACGAGTTGCAGCAGCGGCTGCAGAACAATCCGGCACGCTATGCGCACCCGGACTGGCTGCTGCAACGACTGAAAAAGGCCTATCCTCAGCAATGGGAGCGCATCGTCGAGGCGAACAATCAGCATCCACCTATGTGGTTACGGGTCAACCGGCAACATCATACCCGTGCGGCCTATCTGGCGTTACTGCAGGAAAAAGAGATAACGGCTTACCCTCACGCTTTCTATCCGGACGCCATTCGCCTGGGGACACCTTGCGCCGTTAATCAGTTACCGGGGTTCGAGCAAGGCTGGGTCACCGTACAGGATGCGTCGGCGCAAGGCTGTGTCCACTGGCTGGCACCGCAAGATCACGAAGACATTCTCGATCTGTGCGCCGCGCCCGGCGGAAAGACGACCCACATACTTGAAGCCGCTCCCCATGCTCATGTACTGGCTGTCGACGTGGATGAACAACGGCTGAAGCGGGTCAGAGAGAATCTGCAACGCCTTGGTCAACATGCTGAGGTCAAATGCGGAGATGGTCGAACACCAACAGAATGGTGTGGAGACAAGCTCTTCGATCGTATTTTGCTTGATGCACCTTGCTCTGCGACCGGCGTCATTCGCCGTCACCCGGATATCAAGTGGTTGCGCCGCGATAGCGACATTGCCGAACTGGCTTCTCTGCAACAAGCAATTCTGGAGGCTATCTGGCCACGGCTGAAAAGTGGCGGCACGTTGGTATACGCTACCTGCTCTATACTACCGGAGGAAAACCATCAGCAAGTGGCTGCATTTCTGCAACGCCATCCCGATGCTGTGTTGGTTGATACCGGCAGCCCGGAGCATCCTGGGATTCAGAATTTGCCCGTGGCGGAAGATGGCGATGGTTTCTTTTATGCGAAGCTGGTAAAAAACGGGCAATAGCTCTATCCGATTGATAAGCCCCGACAGATACAGAAACGGCAGAAATCACGATGAAGATAATTATTCTTGGTGCAGGTCAGGTTGGCGGAACGCTGGCAGAAAATTTGTCAGGCGAAAACAATGATATTACCGTTGTGGACACCAATACGACCCGGCTACGCCAGCTTCAGGACAAATTCGATCTGCGCGTAGTGACTGGCTATGCCTCCCATCCGCGCGTATTGCGCGAAGCGGGTGCGGAAGATGCGGATATGCTGATCGCCGTAACCAATTCCGACGAAACCAACATGATCGCCTGCCAGGTGGCTTACTCCCTGTTCAATACGCCTAATCGCATCGCGCGTATCCGTTCATCGGAGTATATCCGTGAATCTGAGCAATTGTTTCAGGCGGAAGCCGTCCCGATTGATCACCTGATTTCACCGGAACAACTGGTTATCGACAATATTTATAAATTGATCGAGTACCCGGGCGCATTGCAGGTGGTCAATTTTGCCGAAGGGAAAGTCAGTATTGCTGCGGTAAATGCGTACTATGGCGGGCCTCTGGTGGGTAATGCCATTGCAACAATGCGCGATCATATGCCTCACATAGAAACGCGGGTCGCCGCGATTTTCCGCCATGACCGACCGATTCGTCCTCAAGGCTCGACCGTAATCGAAGCCGGCGATGAGGTGTTCTTTATCGCCGCCTCACAACACATTCGGGCGGTGATGAGTGAGATGCAACGGCTGGAGAAGCCTTATAAGCGCATCATGATTGTTGGGGGCGGGAATGTGGGCGCTGGCCTAGCCCTCAGGCTCGAAAAGGATTATAGCGTCAAGCTAATAGAGCGTGACGCGCTACGAGCAGCTGAATTAGCGGAGCACTTACAACACACCATCGTCTTCCATGGCGATGCTTCCGATCAGGAGTTGCTGGCTCAGGAGCATGTCGAACAGATTGATGTATTCATCGCCATCACCAACGATGATGAAGCGAATATCATGTCGGCCATGCTGGCAAAACGGATGGGGGCCAAAAAAGCGATGGTCCTGATCCAACGCCGTGCCTATGTCGATCTGGTGCAAGGCAGTGTTATCGATGTTGCTATTTCGCCACAGCAGGCCACCATTTCCGCATTGCTGGGACATGTGCGTAAAGCGGATATCGTAAGTGTATCGTCGCTACGACGCGGTGTAGCAGAAGCCATTGAGGCAATTGCTCATGGTGATGAAGGCACATCGAAAGTAGTAGGCCGCATGATTGCCGATATCAAGCTGCCGCCAGGAACAATTATCGGGGCAATTGTGCGCGGCGACGACGTTATCATTGCCAATAACAACTTGCAGATAGAACAGGGTGACCACGTCATTATGTTTTTGACTGACAAGAAATATGTCTCCGATGTCGAGCGTTTATTCCAGCCCAGTCCATTCTTCCTCTAACCTTTCCTCAGGGCGTATTTATCCTGCACGCCCTGAGTTCTCTCTTTTTGGTAAATTCCCCATCGCTTGTTAAAATTAAAAAAGGTTTTATCGGAGAGAATATTATGAGCTTTACAAAAGAGTTTCGTGAATTCGCTATGCGCGGCAACGTGGTTGACCTGGCCGTCGGGGTAATCATTGGCGCTGCGTTCGGGAAAATCGTATCGTCGTTGGTATCGGACATTATCATGCCACCGCTGGGACTATTGATCGGCGGCGTCGATTTCAAACAGTTCCATTGGGTTTTACGAGAGGCGCAAGGCAATATAGCAGCGGTCAGTATTAATTACGGCGTATTCATTCAAAATATTTTTGATTTTATCATCGTTGCATTTGCCATTTTTATGGCAATCAAGCTAATGAATAAATTACGTCGCACCCAGCAGGAAGAACCAAGTGCGCCGCCCAAGATCAGCGCAGAAGAAAAATTACTGACCGAGATCCGAGATTTACTCAAACAACAGGCCGATAGCCATTCCAAAAACACATAATTACTCTAACAACTGAATCGGCATGCCAGAAGGCCAGTGGTAAAAGCATTGTTTTCTTACCACTGGCCTCCCAGTTCTTACCCTGTGCTTTTTGATGTTTCTCTTTCCGGCTATAGCTCCCTTTACCTTTTGCATTCTGTTCAACACGCTGGCGAAACAGAGGATCATGAAGCAGCGCCTCAAGCGCGTTATTTTTTATCTGCCCTTTGGTATGGCGATAGTGTGACATAAATCGACCTCATTCTATGGATACAACATTCAACGTGAATTGCCTTTTATCGCAAGCGGTTCAGTCATCTTTAACAGAGATATTCCTCTCCAGCCTGAAACCTAATGCATGCTGATAAGACCCTTTCAGAAAATCGGTATTCATTCCTGATAGCTGCAGACGTAATTCCAGCGCCTTGAATCGCCGGGATAAATCGGCATAGTCTGCAGATGTCGGGTCAGCCGCATGCAGTAAATTTGCCAATGTCAGCGCTTCTTTGCGAGCGGACAGCTCCGGCGGCAAAAAACCGCCATTCTTCATCAGATGGTATGCGCTGCGTAGTTCAGCAGGAACAGCGCTATTGTCATCCAACTGAAGCGGTTTACCGCTTCCTGGCAAGTGGTCTAACTCCCCACGCTTTTGCGCCTCAATGATATGGCGTTCAGCCCATTCATCAATAGGAAACATAAAACGGCCCCCGCACAATTTTTCACCAGCATGATAGTAGATTGGAGAGTGTTCGAACAGCAGCAACAAGACGAGCTTTAAAACGAGGACGTAAAAAAACCGGGTTTACCCCGGCTTTTTTACGCTAGTGCAAATTACTCTGCAGTAGCAACTTCTTCTGTCTGAGAAACTGCGCGATCAACGAGCTCGATGTATGCCATCGGCGCATTGTCACCAGCACGGAAGCCACACTTCAGAATACGAGTGTAACCACCGGCACGGCTCGCGAAACGCGGGCCCAGTTCATTAAACAGTTTAGCCACGATCTCGTTGTCACGAGTACGGGCGAATGCCAGACGACGATTAGCAACGCTGTCGGTCTTGGCAAGAGTAATCAGCGGTTCAACAACACGACGCAGCTCTTTCGCTTTCGGCAGGGTCGTCTTGATAATCTCATGACGAACCAAAGAACCAGCCATGTTACGGAACATAGCCTGGCGATGGCTGCTGTTACGGTTCAGTTGACGACCACTCTTACGATGGCGCATGACCTTATCCTTCTCAGTAAAACCTTAACCTGTGATCCGGTTACTCATCAGCAATGCTTGCCGGCGGCCAGTTTTCCAGGCGCATGCCCAGAGACAGACCACGAGAAGCCAGCACGTCTTTAATCTCAGTAAGAGATTTTTTACCCAGGTTGGGCGTTTTAAGCAGTTCAACCTCGGTACGCTGTACCAGATCACCGATGTAGTGGATAGCTTCTGCCTTAAGGCAGTTAGCAGAGCGGACAGTCAATTCAAGATCGTCAACAGGGCGCAGCAGGATCGGATCGAATTCTGGTTTCTCTTCTTTCACTTCCGGCTGACGTACATCACGTAAGTCAACGAAAGCTTCCAATTGTTCAGCCAGAATGGTCGCCGCACGGCGGATCGCCTCTTCAGGATCGATCGTGCCATTGGTTTCCATCTCGATAACCAGCTTGTCCAGATCAGTACGCTGTTCAACACGAGCTGCTTCAACATTGTAAGCGATACGCTCAACAGGGCTGTAGCAAGCGTCGACTAACAGGCGACCGATCGGGCGCTCATCTTCTTCCGTATGAATACGGGCAGACGCCGGCACATAACCGCGACCACGCTGAACTTTGATACGCATATTGATAGATGCGTTCTCATCGGTCAGATGGCAGATCACATGCTGTGGCTTGACGATTTCGACATCACCGTCGTGGGTGATGTCGGCTGCAGTCACAGGGCCAATGCCAGATTTATTCAGGGTAAGAATAACTTCATCTTTGCCTTGAACTCTCACCGCCAGCCCTTTCAGGTTGAGCAGGATTTCCAGGATATCTTCCTGTACGCCTTCTTTGGTGCTGTACTCGTGCAGTACACCATCAATCTCAACCTCGGTCACCGCGCAACCAGGCATGGATGAAAGCAGAATACGGCGCAGTGCGTTACCAAGAGTATGGCCGAAGCCCCGCTCTAACGGCTCAAGGGTCACCTTGGCGTGCGTCGAACTGACTTGCTCGATATCTACCAGGCGCGGTTTTAGAAACTCTGTCACAGAACCCTGCATTGTGTCCTCTCTTTGGTACTAAGCTTTACTTGGAGTAAAGCTCGACGATCAGGTGTTCATTAATGTCCGCAGACAGATCGGTACGTTCAGGAATACGCTTGAACACACCTTCCATCTTGGCAGCATCAACTTCCAGCCAAGTTGGCTTTTCACGCTGTTCAGCCAGCTCCAGAGCGGCCTTAACACGAGACTGCTTTTTCGCTTTCTCGCGGATGCTGACTACGTCATTCGGAGATACCTGATAAGAAGCGATGTTAACAACGCGACCGTTTACCATGACAGCTTTGTGACTTACCAGCTGACGAGATTCTGCACGAGTGGCGCCGAAACCCATACGGTAAACAACGTTGTCCAGACGACCTTCCAGCAACTGCAACAGGTTTGCACCTGTATTGCCTTTCAGGCGAGCGGCTTCTTTGTAGTAGTTACGGAACTGGCGCTCCAGAACACCGTAGATACGGCGAACTTTCTGCTTTTCACGCAACTGCACACCATAGTCAGACAGACGCGGTTTACGCGCACCATGCTGACCAGGAGCTTGTTCAATTTTACACTTGGAATCGATCGCGCGAACACCAGACTTTAGAAACAGGTCGGTGCCTTCACGACGGCTCAGCTTGAGCTTAGGACCCAAATATCTTGCCATTTTCTTTCTCCAGCAATCCTAAAAGCGGCGTTACACGCGACGCTTTTTCGGCGGACGACAACCGTTATGAGGGATCGGAGTCACATCAGTAATATTAGTGATGCGGAAACCAGCCGCGTTCAGTGCGCGGATAGTAGACTCACGGCCCGGACCAGGTCCTTTAACCATAACTTCCAGATTCTTGATACCGTACTCTTTCACAGCTTCAGCGCAGCGCTCTGCTGCTACCTGAGCGGCGAACGGAGTGGATTTACGAGAACCACGGAAACCGGAACCACCGGCAGTTGCCCAACCCAACGCATTACCCTGACGATCGGTAATAGTAACGATGGTGTTGTTGAAAGAAGCATGGATATGAGCCACACCGTCAGAGACTTGCTTTCTTACACGCTTACGTGCACGAATAGGTGCCTTTGCCATTATTCAATCACCCCGATTATTTCTTGATCGGTTTGCGCGGACCCTTACGGGTACGGGCGTTAGTCTTGGTACGCTGACCGCGAACCGGCAGACCACGACGGTGACGCAAACCACGGTAAGTACCAAGGTCCATCAGACGCTTGATGCTCAGGGTGATCTCACGACGCAGATCGCCTTCTACAACAAACTTGGCTACTTCGTCACGCAGCTTATCGATTTGCTCTTCAGACAGCTCACTGATCTTAACATCTTCAGCAATACCCGTTGCAGCACAGATGGATTTGGAACGGGTTTTACCGATGCCGTAAATAGCAGTTAATGCAATTACGGTATGTTTATGATCAGGAATGTTAATGCCTGCTATACGGGCCACTATGCACTCCTACAATTTTATAAAGCAATACCATACTGAAAAGCCCGTTTTCAGGATACTCAAATGGATATTGCAGTTACATACAAAAGATTGGCTGGCTAATCTAGCCAGCTCAATCCAACTTTGCAAGAAAAATATGCGAGATAATCAGCCTTGGCGCTGTTTATGCTTCGGTTCGGCGCTGCAGATGACGCGAACGATGCCGTTACGCTTAACGATCTTACAGTTACGACATAATTTCTTGACGGAAGCACGAACTTTCATTTTTACTCTCCGTAACTTCTCAAGCTAAACCCAATTAGCGGCTATAGCCTTTCAGGTTTGCCTTCTTCAATGCAGACTCATACTGACTGGACATCAGCAAAGTTTGCACTTGAGCCATAAAGTCCATAATCACAACGACAACGATCAATAATGACGTACCACCGAAGTAGAACGGCACTTTCATTGCGTCACGCATGAACTCCGGGATGAGGCAGATAAAGGTAATGTACATCGCACCGACCAGAGTCAGACGGGTCATCACTTTATCAATATACTTCGCCGTTTGCTCTCCCGGACGAATTCCTGGCACGAATGCACCGGACTTCTTCAGGTTATCTGCTGTTTCACGCGGGTTGAACACCAACGCAGTATAGAAGAAACAGAAGAAGATGATTGCAGATGCATAGAGTAACACATAAAGCGGTTGCCCAGGCTGCAGGTACAGCGAAATAGTTGTCAGCCAGTTCCAACCGGTACCGCCCCCGAACCAGGATGCAATGGTTGCGGGGAACAGAATAATACTGGAAGCAAAGATAGCCGGGATAACCCCTGCCATATTCACTTTCAGCGGTAAGTGCGTACTCTGAGCTGCGTATACGCGACGTCCTTGCTGACGTTTAGCATAGTTAACAACGATACGACGTTGACCACGCTCAATAAACACCACAAAAAACGTTACTGCGAATACCAGCACTGCAACCAACAGCAACAGGAGGAAGTGCAGATCGCCTTGCCGAGCTTGCTCGATAGTATGGCCAATGGCCGGCGGTAACCCCGCGACAATACCGGCAAAGATTATGATAGAGATACCGTTGCCGATACCTCGTTCAGTAATCTGCTCGCCCAGCCACATCAGGAACATTGTCCCGGTAACCAGACTGACAACAGCGGTGAAATAAAACGCAAAGCCCGGATTAATAACCAGACCTTGCATTCCAGGCATATTCGGCAAACCGGTAGCAATACCGATTGACTGAAATATTGCCAACACCAAGGTACCGTAACGGGTATACTGACTGATCTTACGTCGGCCAGCCTCCCCTTCCTTCTTAATTTCCGCTAAAGCCGGATGAACCACCGTCAACAACTGAATGATGATGGACGCCGAGATGTACGGCATAATCCCCAGAGCGAAAATCGAAGCACGGCTAAGTGCACCACCAGAGAACATGTTAAACATTTCAATGATGGTGCCACGCTGTTGTTCGAGCAATTTGGCAAGCACAGTGGCATCAATACCAGGGATCGGAATAAAAGAGCCAATACGGAAAACAATCAGCGCACCGATAACAAACAATAGTCTGCGTTTCAGTTCGCCAACTCCGCCTTTAGCACTTTGAAAATCTAATCCTGGTTGTTTAGCCATCTGCTACTTATTCCTCAATTTTGCCGCCAGCAGCTTCGATAGCAGCACGAGCGCCTTTGGTGACGCGCAGACCACGAATCGTTACCGGACGTGCAACTTCGCCAGACAGAATCACTTTCGCGAATTCAATCTGAACGCCGATGACGTTAGCAGCTTTCAGCGTATTCAGATCAACAACATCGCCTTCCACGCGAGCCAGGTCAGACAGACGGATTTCCGCTGTTACCATAGCTTTGCGGGAAGTGAAGCCGAACTTCGGCAGACGACGGTACAAAGGCATCTGACCGCCTTCGAAGCCACGACGTACACCGCCGCCAGAACGAGAGTTCTGACCTTTGACGCCGCGACCACCAGTCTTACCTAGGCCGGAACCGATACCGCGACCTACGCGCTTCGGCGCGTGTTTGGCGCCTTCGGCCGGAGACAGAGTATTCAAACGCATCTGTTACTCCTCCACTTTAACCATATAGGAAACCGCGTTGACCATACCGCGAACTGCAGGCGTGTCTTCACGCTCAACGGTATGACCAATACGACGCAGACCCAGGCCAAGCAGCGTTGCCTTGTGTTTCGGCAGACGACCGATTGCACTACGGGTTTGAGTAATTTTAATAGTCTTTGCCATGGTCAATTACCCCAGAATGTCTTCAACGGATTTACCACGCTTGGCAGCGACCATTTCCGGGGACTTCATGTTGGCCAAGCCATCGATAGTTGCACGAACCACGTTGATCGGGTTGGTGGAACCATAGGCTTTAGCCAATACGTTGTGAACCCCTGCAACTTCCAGAACGGCGCGCATTGCACCACCGGCGATGATACCGGTACCTTCGGAAGCTGGCTGCATGAACACACGAGAACCCGTGTGAGCACCTTTAACCGGGTGCTGCAGAGTGCCGTTGTTCAGCGCGACATTCAGCATATTGCGACGGGCTTTTTCCATCGCTTTCTGGATCGCTGCCGGAACTTCGCGTGCTTTACCGTAACCAAAACCTACGCGGCCGTTGCCATCACCCACTACAGTCAGTGCGGTGAAGCTGAAAATACGACCACCTTTAACGGTTTTAGATACGCGATTTACCGCGATCAGCTTTTCCTGCAGTTCGCCAGCTTGTTTTTCGATGTGAGCCATCTTACACCTCTACCTTAGAACTGAAGGCCAGCTTCACGGGCAGCATCTGCCAGTGCCTGGACTCGACCATGATATTGGAACCCGGAACGGTCAAAGGCCACACCTTTGATGCCTTTTTCCAGAGCGCGTTCAGCAACAGCTTTACCTACAGCTGCAGCAGCGTCTTTGTTACCGGTATACTTCAGTTGCTCAGCGATAGCTTTTTCTACAGTAGAAGCGGCTACCAGGACTTCAGAACCGTTCGGTGCGATAACCTGCGCATAAATATGGCGTGGGGTACGATGTACCACCAGACGTGTCGCACCCAACTCACGGAGTTTGCGACGTGCGCGGGTTGCACGACGGATACGAGCTGATTTCTTATCCATAGTGTTACCTTACTTCTTCTTAGCCTCTTTGGTACGCACGACTTCATCGGCGTAACGGACACCTTTACCTTTATAAGGCTCAGGACGACGGTAAGCGCGCAGGTCAGCCGCTACCTGACCGATCAGCTGTTTATCAGCACCTTTCAGTACGATTTCAGTCTGAGACGGACATTCAGCAGTAATGCCTGCAGGCAGTTCGTGATCGATCGGGTGAGAGAAGCCCAGGGCCAGATTCACCACATTACCTTTCACGGCTGCACGATAACCTACACCTACCAATTGCAGCTTTTTGGTGAAGCCTTCGGTAACACCGATAACCATACTGTTCAGCAGAGCGCGGGTAGTACCGGCCTGAGCCCAGCCATCGGCAAAACCTTCGCGTGGAGCGAAAGTCAGCACGTTATCAGCTTGTTTAACTTCGACAGCAGCATTGATCTCACGAACCAACTCGCCGTTTTTACCCTTGATCGAAACATCCTGACCGTTGAGTTTTACCTCTACGCCGGCAGGAATGACGACGGGTGCTTTTGCAACACGAGACATTCTTCCCTCCCGATTAAGCTACGTAGCAGATAATCTCGCCACCAAGACCAGCCTGGCGAGCTGCACGATCAGTCATCACACCTTTGGAGGTAGAAACAACCGCGATACCCAAACCGGCCATAACTTTCGGCAGCTCATCTTTACGTTTATAGATGCGCAGACCTGGACGGCTGATACGCTGAATGCTTTCTACAACAGCTTTACCCTGGAAATACTTAAGAGTCAGTTCCAGTTCCGGCTTGGTGTCGCCTTCAACTTTAAAATCTTCAATAAAACCTTCTTCCTTCAGCACGTTGGCAATTGCCACTTTCAGCTTGGAGGAAGGCATGGTGATCGCAACTTTGTTCGCGGCCTGACCGTTGCGTATACGGGTCAGCATGTCCGCGATCGGATCTTGCATGCTCATCTGTCTTTACTCCCGTGATTCAATTGGTGACAATTACCAGCTAGCCTTTTTCAGACCCGGAATTTCACCGCGCATAGCGGCTTCACGGACCTTGATACGGCTCAACCCGAACTTCCGCAGGAAAGCGTGCGGACGACCTGTCTGGCGGCAGCGGTTACGCTGACGGGACGGGCTGGAATCACGCGGCAGAGTCTGCAGCTTGAGAACAGCATCCCAACGATCTTCGTCGGATGAGTTCACATTGGAGATGATAGCTTTCAGTTCAACGCGCTTGGCGAAGAATTTATCAGCTAATTTCACGCGTTTAACTTCGCGTGCTTTCATGGATTGCTTAGCCATTAGTAACCCTACCTTACTTGCGGAACGGGAAGTTAAAGGCGGCCAACAGCGCGCGGCCTTCATCATCGGATTTCGCAGTGGTGGTAATGGTAATGTCCAAACCACGAACGCGATCGACCTTGTCATAGTCGATTTCCGGGAAGATGATCTGCTCACGCACACCCATGCTGTAGTTACCACGGCCATCGAATGACTTAGCGGACAGGCCACGGAAGTCACGGATACGCGGTACAGCAATGGAAATCAGACGCTCAAAGAACTCCCACATGCGTTCGCCACGCAGAGTTACTTTACAGCCGATCGGATAGCCCTGGCGGATTTTGAAGCCTGCAACAGATTTGCGTGCTTTGGTGATCAACGGTTTTTGACCGGAGATAGCCGCCAGATCAGCTGCGGCGTTATCCAGCAGCTTCTTGTCAGCAATCGCTTCACCAACACCCATGTTCAGGGTGATCTTCTCGACCCGAGGGACTTGCATGACAGAATTGTAGCTGAACTGAGTCATCAGTTTGCTAACCACTTCGTCTTTGTAGTAATCATGCAGTTTCGCCATCGTACTACTCCAAATTACTTGATAGTTTCGCTGTTAGACTTGAAGAAACGGACTTTTTTGCCGTCTTCGAATCTAAAGCCTACACGGTCTGCCTTGCCAGTTGCCGCATTGAAGAGTGCAACGTTGGACAGCTGGATTGCAGCTTCTTTTTCAACGATGCCACCCGGTTGGTTCAGGGCCGGAACCGGCTTCTGATGTTTTTTAACCAGGTTAATACCTTCAACAACGACCTTACCAGAAGTCAGGACGTTCTTAACTTTACCGCGCTTACCTTTATCTTTACCGGTCAACACGATAACTTCGTCATCACGACGGATTTTCGCTGCCATGGTTCGCTCCTTACAGTACTTCTGGTGCCAGAGAGATAATTTTCATGAACTTTTCAGTACGCAGTTCACGAGTTACCGGCCCAAAAATACGCGTACCGATGGGTTGCTCGCTGTTATTGTTCAGAATAACGCATGCATTACCATCGAAGCGAACGACAGAACCGTCAGGACGACGAACACCCTTCTTGGTGCGCACCACTACCGCTTTCAGCACATCGCCTTTCTTCACCTTACCGCGAGGAATTGCTTCCTTGATGGTAATTTTGATGATGTCGCCGACGCCTGCGTAGCGACGGTGCGAGCCACCTAGAACCTTGATACACATTACGCGACGTGCACCGGAGTTATCGGCCACATTCAGCATAGTCTGTTCTTGGATCATGTTAGTGCTCCGCTAATGTCAACTACTACTTTTCGAACCCTTGCGGGTCATTAATACCCCATAATCGAGGGCGCAGTATTATAACACCACTTCCCGACCATGGGTAGAAAAAATAAACGGCCCTTTACAGAGCCGTTTATTATCAAGAGAAGTGCAACACTGTATTACAGAATCGCTTTCTCTACAACGCGAACCAACGTCCAAGATTTAGTTTTGGACAGCGGGCGGCATTCGCGGATTTCAACCACGTCGCCGATTCCACATTCGTTGTTCTCGTCATGCACGTGCAGCTTGGTCGTGCGCTTGATGAATTTACCGTAGATCGGGTGTTTCACGAAACGCTCAATAGCAACAACAGCAGATTTCTGCATTTTGTCACTAACGACACGACCTTGCAGAGTACGGATTTTATCGGTCATTACGCACCCGCCTTCTCAGTCAGTAAAGTCTTAACGCGTGCGACATTACGACGCACTTGCTTCAACAGGTGAGTTTGTTGCAGCTGACCGCTGGCAGCCTGCATGCGCAGATTGAACTGTTCACGCAGCAGTCCGAGCAGCTCGGTATTCAGCTCTTCAACGCTCTTTTCACGCAGCTCTTTTGCTTTCATTACATCACCGTCTTAGTTACAAAGGTGGTTTTGATCGGCAGTTTCGCTGCTGCCAGTTCGAATGCCTCACGGGCTAACTCTTCCGGCACCCCGTCCATCTCGTACAGGACTTTACCTGGCTGAATCAAGGCAACCCAATACTCCACGTTACCTTTACCTTTACCCATACGCACTTCAAGCGGTTTCTCGGTGATCGGTTTGTCCGGGAATACACGGATCCAGATCTTACCTTGACGCTTAACAGCACGAGTCATAGCACGACGTGCAGCTTCGATTTGACGAGCAGTCAGGCGACCGCGGCCAACAGCTTTCAGACCGAAAGTGCCGAAGCTCACATCCGTACCAGCAGCCAGACCACGGTTGCGGCCTTTGTGCACTTTACGGAATTTTGTACGCTTTGGTTGTAACATTCAGCGACTCTCCTTACTTGCGGCCTTTACGCTGCTGCTTTTTCGGTTGAGCAGCCGGTTTTTCCGGTTGTTCAACGGCAGCCATACCACCCAGGATCTCACCTTTGAAGATCCACACTTTCACACCGATGACACCGTAAGTGGTGTGCGCTTCGGAGGTGTTGTAGTCAATGTCAGCACGCAGCGTGTGCAGCGGAACACGACCTTCGCGGTACCATTCGGTACGTGCGATTTCAGCGCCGCCCAGACGACCGCTGACTTCAACTTTAATACCTTTAGCGCCCAGACGCATGGCGTTCTGAACAGCACGCTTCATCGCGCGGCGGAACATCACGCGACGCTCCAGCTGAGAAGTGATGCTGTCGGCAACCAGTTTTGCGTCCAGTTCAGGCTTACGAACTTCAGCGATGTTGATCTGCGCCGGTACGCCAGCGATATCCGCTACGCCCTTACGCAGTTTTTCAACGTCTTCACCTTTCTTGCCGATAACGATGCCCGGGCGAGCAGTGTGAATGGTCACACGAATGCTTTTAGCCGGACGCTCGATAACGATGCGAGAAACGGAGGCCTTCTCCAGTTCCTTGTTCAGGTACTGGCGAACTTTAAAATCGCTGTCCAGGTTGTCAGCGAATTCTTTGGTATTTGCGTACCAGGTAGAGTTCCAAGTTTTGACAATACCCAGGCGAATACCATTAGGATGTACTTTCTGACCCATTGCTAGTCTCCAGAGTCTCAGCGATCGGACACAACCACAGTGATGTGGCTGGTACGCTTCAGGATGCGATCCGCACGACCTTTAGCACGCGGCATAATGCGTTTCATGCTCGGGCCTTCGTCTACGAAGATTTTCGCAACTTTCAGATCGTCAATGTCAGCGCCATCGTTGTGTTCTGCGTTAGCAATGGCAGACTCCAGTACTTTTTTGACCAGACCAGCAGCTTTCTTGTTGGTATAGGTCAGAATATCCAGAGCTTGCGACACTTTCTTACCGCGAATCAGGTCAGCCACCAGGCGAACCTTCTGAGCAGAAGAACGAGCATGGCGATGTTTAGCGATAGTTTCCATCTCTTCCTCCTACCTTATTTCTTCTTGGCTTTTTTATCAGCCGCGTGGCCGCGGTAAGTACGAGTCGGCGCGAATTCACCCAGCTTGTGTCCGACCATCTCGTCAGAGACGAATACCGGAACGTGCTGACGACCATTATGGACAGCGATGGTCAAACCGATCATGTTTGGAAAGATCGTTGAGCGACGGGACCAGGTGCGCAGGGGCTTCTTGTCACCGCTTTCCACCGCTTTCTCTACCTTCTTCAGCAAGTGCAGGTCGATAAATGGACCTTTCTTGAGAGAACGTGGCATGGTTTATCCTCTAAAATTATTTAGTACGGCGGCGTACGATGAATTTATCAGTACGCTTGTTGCTGCGGGTCTTCTTACCTTTGGTCTGAATGCCCCACGGAGTCACCGGGTGCTTACCAAAGTTACGACCTTCACCACCACCGTGCGGGTGGTCAACCGGGTTCATCGCCGTACCGCGAACGGTCGGACGAACACCACGCCAGCGTGCAGCCCCAGCTTTACCCAGAACGCGCAGCATGTGCTCGGCGTTGCCGACTTCGCCCAGCGTTGCGCGGCAGTCGGATTCGACTTTACGCATTTCGCCGGAACGCAGACGCAGGGTAACGTAAGCACCTTCACGGGCAACGATCTGAACGTAGGCACCGGCTGAGCGAGCCAACTGGCCGCCTTTACCCGGTTTCATTTCTACGTTGTGAACCGTTGAACCCACCGGGATGTTACGCATCGGCAGGGTGTTACCGGTTTTGATTACAGCATCAACACCAGACTGAATCTGGTCACCTGCTTTCAGGCCTTTCGGCGCCAGGATATAACGGCGTTCGCCGTCTTTGTACAGAACCAGCGCGATGTTCGCGGAACGGTTCGGATCGTACTCCAGACGCTCGACCACAGCCGGAATACCGTCTTTGTTGCGTTTGAAGTCAACAATACGGTACTGCTGTTTGTGACCACCACCGATGTGACGAGTGGTGATGCGGCCATTGTTGTTACGGCCACCGCTTTTGCTGTTTTTTTCCAGCAACGGGGCATACGGTTTGCCCTTGTGCAGCTCAGGGTTAACCACTTTAACGACGTGGCGACGACCCGGAGATGTCGGTTTACACTTAACAACTGCCATTGTTTTTACTCCTCCGACTTACTCTGCGCCGCCGATGAAGTCCAGATTCTGGCCTTCTTTCAGGGTGACGTAAGCTTTTTTCCAGTCGCTACGACGACCGATACGCTGTCCGTGACGTTTTACTTTCCCTTTAACAACCAGGGTGCGGACGTCATTGACTTCGACTTCAAACAGTTTCTGTACTGCAGCTTTGATTTCTGCTTTAGTCGCGTCTTTAGCAACTTTGAGCACGATGGTGTTGTTCTTTTCCATCGCAGTAGACGCTTTTTCAGAAACGTGCGGCGCGCGCAATACTTTCAGCAGACGTTCTTCACGAATCATGCCAGCATCTCCTCAACTTGCTTAACAGCATCAGCAGTCATAACCACTTTGTCGAAGGCGATCAGGCTTACCGGATCGATACCAGCCACGTCACGTACGTCAACCTTGAACAGGTTACGAGCGGCCAGGAACAGGTTCTCATCCAGTTCACCAGTGATGATCAGCACGTCATCCAGCGCCAGTTCTTTCAGTTTCTGTGCCAGCAGCTTGGTTTTCGGTGCTTCAACAGAGAACTTCTCGACAACGATCAGACGATCCTGACGTACCAGTTCGGACAGAATGCTTTTCAGCGCGCCGCGGTACATCTTTTTGTTTACTTTCTGGCTGTGATCCTGAGGCTTGGCTGCGAAAGTCACACCACCGGAACGCCAAATCGGGCTCTTGATAGAACCTGAACGCGCACGGCCGGTGCCTTTCTGACGCCACGGTTTTTTACCGGAACCAGTTACTTCAGCACGGGTCTTCTGAGCGCGAGTACCTTGACGGGCACCTGCTGCATAAGCAACAACAACCTGGTGAACCAGCGCTTCGTTGAAATCACGACCGAAGGTAGTTTCGGAAACAGTCAGCGCGCTTTGCGCGTCTTTCAATACTAATTCCATTGCTATCTCCTCACGCCTTCACAGCCGGTTTAACGATCAGGTCGCTACCGGTTGCACCCGGGACTGCACCTTTAACCAGCAGCAGGTTGCGCTCAGCGTCAACACGTACTACGTCCAGGCTCTGAACGGTTACGCGCTCATTACCCAGCTGGCCTGCCATTTTCTTGCCTTTAAACACTTTGCCCGGAGTCTGGTTCTGACCAATGGAACCCGGAACACGGTGAGACAAGGAGTTACCGTGGGTAGCGTCCTGAGTGCGGAAGTTCCAGCGCTTAACGGTACCGGCGAAGCCTTTACCTTTAGAAGTACCGGTAACGTCTACTTTCTTAACGTCAGCGAAAATTTCAACGCTAATATCCTGTCCTACAGCGAATTCTTCACCGTCAGCCAGACGGAATTCACGCAGAACGCGACCAGCTTCTACACCAGCCTTAGCGAAGTGACCTGCTTCCGGCTTGGTTACACGGTTAGCTTTTTTAGCGCCGGTAGTGACCTGGACAGCACTGTATCCGTCGTTCTCCAGGGTTTTCACCTGGGTCACGCGGTTTGCTTCAATTTCGATTACGGTTACGGGGATAGAAACGCCGTCTTCAGTGAAGATGCGGGTCATACCCACTTTTTTACCGACTAAACCAATCATTGTTTCAACCTCTCAATCGCTCAATGACCTGATTAACCCAGGCTGATCTGCACGTCTACACCGGCAGCCAGATCCAGACGCATCAGAGCATCAACGGTTTTCTCGGTTGGCTCAACGATGTCAACCAGACGCTTGTGAGTGCGAATTTCGTACTGATCGCGCGCGTCTTTGTTAACGTGCGGGGAGATCAGAACGGTAAAGCGCTCTTTGCGGGTCGGCAGCGGGATCGGACCACGGACCTGCGCACCAGTGCGCTTGGCAGTCTCGACGATTTCCGCAGTTGATTGATCGATCAGACGATGATCAAACGCTTTCAGGCGGATACGGATTCTTTGGTTCTGCATGAGACCAGAGCTCCAATTGTTTTATAAACGGAAATAATTACTCCTCACACCCATTACGATTGATGGGGGAGTGTAATCGTTCAGTACATAACCCCCATATCGGGAGTATTGTTCGGCGGGTATCGGGTACCTGCCTTCAGATTCATACGAATCGGGCTTACCATTTCAGGTAAGCCCGCGCATTATACGCAAATTTGCTCAGGAAGCAATCGAAAGTTAGAGTTGATGCTTTATTCATCAGCCACCGACTGGACAACAATCGTATCGCAGCGAATGTCGGGTGAAAAAATCACTCTTCTTTCAATTGCGTTTGCAGGTAGTTTTGGATACCCAGACGCGTAATCAGCTCTAATTCGGTTTCCAGCCAGTCAATGTGCTCTTCTTCATCAGCGAGCACGTCAACCATCAGATCGCGACTGACATAATCCCTCACCGAGTCGGCATAGGAGATCGCTTCACGCAAATCCTTCGCACCTTCGAGTTCCAACGCAAGATCAGAACGCAGCATCTCTTCTACGTCTTCACCGATATTGAGTTTGCCAAGATCCTGCAGATTAGGGACACCTTCCAGAAAAAGGATACGTTCGATATAACGATCCGCGTGTTTCATTTCGTCAATTGACTCATGATACTCATGATCGTTAAGACGTTTGAGTCCCCAGTTTTTGAACATGCGGGCATGAAGGAAATACTGGTTGATTGCAACCAGTTCGTTACCCAACAGTTTGTTCAGATGTGTAATGACATTCTTATCGCCTTTCATGACTCTACTCCTCCGCTCCAGTACTAAAAAGTGTAGAAGCGGTCAACACAGAGTCAAAAGAATGCCCTTATCACTTATGCGACTTTATACAATTCCGCATTTTTTGCTGTTTCTTCTTCCAGGATCAGCCTGGCCTGACGGATGCATTTACCACATTCCGTCCCAACCGGCACAAATTGCTTTAATTGTTTCAGCGACTGAGGCTGGTGCTGACGAACGACCTGTCGAATAACTTTATCGGAAACGGCATTGCACAGACAGACATACATATGCGGATAACTCATTTTTTAACCAATTAAACGCATTGTAAATAAGAATGGTTTTTATTTCAATTCTTCTCTGGGGGAATAAAAAAAGGGCACCGAAGTACCCTTTTTCTTTACTTTAGCTATCGGCAATTAAGCGATAACTTTGGCAACCACGCCGGCGCCTACAGTACGGCCGCCTTCACGGATAGCGAAACGCAGACCGTCGTCCATCGCGATCGGCGCGATCAGGTTTACGACCATCTTGATGTTGTCGCCCGGCATGACCATTTCTACGCCTTCCGGCAGTTCGATGGTGCCTGTCACGTCAGTAGTACGGAAGTAGAACTGCGGACGGTAGCCTTTGAAGAACGGAGTATGACGGCCGCCTTCGTCTTTGCTCAGAATATACACTTCAGATTCGAACTGAGTGTGCGGCTTGATGGAGCCCGGCTTGGCCAGAACCTGACCACGCTCAACTTCATCACGCTTGGTACCACGCAGCAGAACGCCGACGTTCTCGCCCGCACGGCCTTCGTCCAGCAGTTTGCGGAACATTTCAACACCAGTACAGGTGGTTTTCGTGGTGTCTTTGATACCCACGATTTCTACTTCTTCACCCACTTTGACGATGCCGCGCTCTACACGACCGGTTACTACAGTACCACGGCCGGAGATGGAGAATACGTCTTCGATCGGCAGCAGGAACGGCTTGTCAATCGCACGCTCCGGTTCCGGAATGTAGCTGTCCAGCGCTTCGGCCA
>NZ_CM001976.1:4302379-4425074 GCF_000406145.1 Dickeya dadantii NCPPB 898
GGCGTGTCGTCGCCCGGGAAGTCGTACTGAGACAGCAGCTCGCGCACTTCCATCTCAACCAGTTCCAGCAGCTCTTCGTCATCAACCATGTCGCATTTGTTCAGGAACACGATGATGTACGGAACGCCTACCTGACGACCCAGCAGGATGTGCTCACGAGTCTGCGGCATCGGGCCGTCAGTCGCAGCAACTACCAGGATCGCGCCGTCCATCTGGGCAGCACCGGTGATCATGTTTTTCACGTAGTCGGCGTGTCCCGGGCAGTCAACGTGCGCGTAGTGACGAGTCGGGGTATCGTATTCAACGTGAGAAGTGTTGATGGTGATACCACGCGCTTTTTCTTCCGGCGCGTTGTCGATCTGGTCGAATGCACGAGCCTGGCCACCGTAGGTTTTCGCCAGAACGGTAGTGATGGCAGCGGTCAGAGTGGTTTTACCATGGTCAACGTGGCCGATAGTACCGACGTTGACGTGCGGTTTTGTACGTTCAAATTTTTCTTTAGACACGGCTATATTCCTTACTCAAATGCTCTCCCCTGACGGAGAGAGCACGGGATCAATGTGTTGTTAAACCCGAATTACTTACCACGGGCTTCAATAACGGCCTGGGCAACGTTGTTCGGCGCATCATCGTACTTCAGGAACTCCATGGAGTAAGAAGCACGACCTTTGGTCAAAGAGCGCAGCTGAGTTGCGTATCCGAACATTTCAGACAGCGGAACTTCAGCGTGAATCACAACGCCAGTAACGTTGGATTCTTGACCACGCAGCATACCACGACGACGGCTCAGGTCACCGATGACGTCACCAGTGTTCTCTTCCGGCGTTTCTACTTCAACCTTCATGATCGGCTCAAGCAGAACGGGTTTCGCTTTACTGAACGCAGCTTTAAAGGCAATAGAAGCGGCCAGTTTAAACGCCAGTTCAGAGGAGTCAACGTCGTGGTAAGAACCGAAGTGCAGACGCACGCCGAGATCGACTACCGGGAAGCCAGCCAGCGGACCGGCTTTCAGCTGCTCCTGGATGCCTTTATCAACGGCCGGGATGTATTCGCCAGGAATCACACCACCTTTGATATCGTTGATGAACTCGTAGCCTTTCGGATTTGAGCCCGGCTCCAGCGGGTACATGTCGATAACAACATGACCGTACTGACCACGACCACCAGACTGCTTGGCGTGTTTACCTTCAACATCGGTAACTTTAGCGCGAATCGCTTCACGGTAAGCAACCTGCGGTTTACCGACATTCGCCTCCACGTTGAATTCACGCTTCATACGGTCAACGATGATGTCGAGGTGAAGTTCACCCATACCCGCGATGATGGTCTGGTTGGATTCTTCGTCAGTCCATACACGGAAAGACGGGTCTTCCTTCGCCAGACGACCCAGAGCCAGACCCATTTTTTCCTGGTCGGCTTTGGTTTTCGGTTCTACAGCGATGGAGATAACCGGTTCCGGGAATTCCATACGCTCCAGAATGATCGGGTTTTCCGGGTCACACAGGGTGTCACCGGTGATCACGTCTTTCAGGCCGATCGCGGCTGCGATGTCGCCTGCGCGAACTTCTTTGATCTCTTCACGTTTGTTGGCGTGCATCTGAACGATACGGCCAAAACGCTCACGCTCGGATTTCACTGAGTTCAGTACGGTGTCGCCGGAGTTAACTACGCCGGAGTACACGCGGAAGAACGTCAGGTTACCCACAAACGGGTCGGTTGCGATTTTGAACGCCAGTGCAGAGAACGGCTCGTCATCGCTGGCGTGACGCTCAGCCGGCGTATCTTTACCGTCGTCCAGAATACCGTTGATTGCCGGTACGTCAGTCGGTGCCGGCAGGTAATCGACAACGGCATCCAGCATTGCCTGCACGCCCTTGTTCTTGAACGCGGAACCACAGGTAACCAGAATGATCTCGTTGTTCAGAACGCGCTGACGCAGAGCTTTTTTGATCTCTTCTTCAGTCAGCTCTTCACCGCCCAGGTATTTCTCCATCAGCTCTTCGGAAGCTTCCGCAGCGGATTCGATCAGGTTCTGGTGCCATTCGTCAGCCAGGTCCTGCATGTCAGCCGGGATATCTTCATAGGTGAAGGTTACGCCCTGATCGGAGTCATTCCAGTTGATGGCTTTCATTTTCACCAGGTCAACGACGCCGGTGAAATTTTCTTCTGCGCCGATAGCCAGCTGCAACGGAACCGGGTTCGCACCCAGACGCACTTTAATCTGGTCAACGACTTTCAGGAAGTTCGCGCCCATACGGTCCATTTTGTTAACGAACGCGATACGCGGAACTTTATATTTGTTTGCCTGACGCCATACGGTTTCAGACTGCGGCTGAACACCACCTACCGCACAATAAACCATGACTGCGCCATCCAGAACACGCATGGAACGTTCTACTTCGATAGTGAAGTCAACGTGCCCCGGGGTGTCGATGATGTTGATACGGTGCGGTTCATACTGCTTAGCCATACCGGACCAGAAGGCAGTAGTCGCAGCGGAGGTAATAGTGATACCACGCTCCTGTTCCTGCTCCATCCAGTCCATGGTAGCGGCGCCATCATGAACTTCACCGATTTTGTGGTTCACACCGGTGTAGAACAGAATACGTTCGGTAGTAGTGGTCTTACCGGCGTCGATGTGTGCGCTGATACCGATATTACGATAGCGCGCAATGGGTGTTGTACGAGCCATTTGTTTCCTCTATTCCTAGGGCGTTCAAAGTAGTAAACCCGGGCGGGTCAGCCTTTGAAGCGCCCGCCAGGGTATTAACGTCTACGCAGGGATTACCAGCGGTAGTGAGCGAACGCCTTGTTGGCTTCAGCCATACGGTGAACGTCTTCACGTTTCTTCACAGCAGTACCTTTGTTGTCTGCTGCATCAGAAAGTTCGTTCGCCAGGCGCAAAGCCATGGATTTATCACCGCGTTTACGAGCAGCTTCAACGATCCAACGCATAGCCAGAGCATTGCGACGAACCGGACGAACTTCAACTGGAACCTGATAAGTAGAACCACCAACACGGCGCGACTTAACTTCGACAGTCGGGCGCACGTTGTCCAGTGCTGCTTCAAAGGCTTCCAGATGGTCTTTACCAGAACGCTGAGCCAGGGTCTCCAGCGCGGTATAGACGATTGCTTCTGCGGTAGATTTTTTACCATCTACCATCAGGATATTGACGAATTTAGCCAGCAGTTCTGATCCGAACTTCGGATCCGGCAGAATTTTACGCTGACCAATGACGCGACGACGTGGCATGGAAATACTCCGTTGTTAATTCAGGATTGTCCAAAACTCTACGAGTTTAGTTTGACATTAAAGTTAAAACGTTTGGCCTTACTTAACGGAGAACCATTAAGCCTTGGGCTTCTTCACGCCGTATTTGGAACGGGATTGCTTACGGTCTTTAACACCAGAGCAGTCCAGCGCGCCACGTACGGTGTGGTAACGCACACCTGGCAGGTCTTTAACACGACCGCCACGGATCAGGATCACGGAGTGTTCCTGCAGGTTATGACCTTCACCGCCGATATAGGAGGTAACTTCAAAACCGTTGGTTAAACGAACACGACATACTTTACGCAGTGCGGAGTTCGGTTTTTTCGGGGTGGTGGTATATACACGAGTACATACGCCACGTTTCTGCGGGCAGGCTTCCAGCGCCGGAACGTTGCTTTTAGCAACCTTCAGGGAGCGCGGTTTGCGTACCAGCTGGTTAATTGTTGCCATTCAAAAAGCTCCTGGTTTTTGCTTCGTAAACACGTAATAAATCACCCCATACTGAGACAGAGGCAAAGTATGAGGACGCAGAATTTTAGGACTGGCCGGGTAAGGAGTCAAGAAATATACAAAAAGGCGAAATTACCAAGCCAGTTGCCGGGAATGCAGGGCCGTTAATTGCACAAATTCAGTATAGTCAATCAGTACAATTGTGGTGGAAATTTGGTCAACCAGTCCCCGAGCCGCGACGTCCTCTTGCAGGGCGTACACCGTCGCGCCGGAAGATAGCAGGCGTTCGCCGCCTGGCGCGCCGACCAGCGCGGCGGTTACGCCATCCTGCAGCAGCAAAATGACGTCGTCCTCGCCGACGTTGCGCAGCAGCGCGTCCAGGTCGGTACGGTAAGGTGAATGAGCCAGAGTATGCAGCATGAGGTCACCGGTCAAAAGGTCAGGACAGTATCGTAAGTATTCAGCTCAGCACGCAGCGCATCGGCCGCCAGCGGCGCCACATCCAGCACCCATTTGGTTTCCACCGACAATCCGCGCTGGCGCAGCGACGCCTCGCAGACATAACAGCGTTCAATGTCATACAGCGGCAGCACCCCGAAAGTCGCAATATAATTGCGCATCAGGATCAGATCTGGCCGCTGGTTTGGGAGCAGTTGGAATACGCCGTCGGCGATAAAGAAAACCCCGATATCCTCGGTCAGCGCCGACATCGCCAGCAAGGCGTCCAGCCCTTCCCGACCAGCAGCCGAGCCATGAGGAGCCTGGGTAAATACGAAAGCCACTCGCTTCATCTTCATGTCCCCTCGCGCTAAAACTGCACGACGCGATCGCAGCGCAGTACCGACTGCGACAGTTCGCCTAATCCGCTTAGGGTAAACCCCGGCTGGAGATTCGACCCCGCCAGCTGTAATTGTTCCGCCTGCGTCGCGTCGGTCACGCCGCGACGCAGCGCCGCCGCCACACACACATTGAGTTCCACCTGGTGGGTCTGCGCCAGTTGCCGCCAGGCCCGGACCAGATCAAACTCGTCGCTGGCCGGCGCGGTAAGTTGGTTGGCGTTCAGCACCCCTTCGCGGTAGAAGAAAACGCTCTGTAGCCGATACCCTTGCGCCAGCAAAGCCTGCGCGAACTGAAACGCGCTGCTGGCCTGCTGCGTGCCGTAGGCGGGCCCGGTCACCAGCAGGCAGTAGCTCAGCATTAACGATCGTGCCCGCTGAAGTCGCCGCTCTTGAACTGGCGGATATACAGGTAGACGGTATGCTTGGAAATATTCAGCCGGTCGGCCACCTGATTGATGGCGTCCTTGATATCGAAGATGCCTTTCTCATAGAGATTGAGCACAATCTGGCGGTTCTTGGCATTGTTGGAGACGTTGCGATCGGCGTTCACCTCTTCGATAGTGAACTCCAGCGTCTGCGCCACCAGTTCATCCACCGAAGACGCAAAGTTGACGGAGGATGCCACTTCTTTAATTTCAGGCGGCATGAAGGTTTGCATGATCTGTGAGAAGGGGACGTCGAGATTCATATTGATGCACAACAGCCCGATCACGCGCTGTTCGCGATTGCGGATAGCGATGGTTACCGACTTCATCAATACGCCGCTTTTGGCGCGGGTGAAATACGCTCTGGAAACGCTGCTGTCTTCGCCTGCCATATCGTGCAGCATGCGCAACGCCAGATCGGTGATGGGTGAGCCGATTTTACGTCCGGTGTGCTCGCCATTGGCGATACGGACCGCCGAGCATTTCAGGTCGTCCAGCGAGTGCAGCACGATCTCGCAATGATCGCCGATCAGCATCGCCAGACCGTCGACCACTGCTTCATACGATTTCAGGATTTCATAATCCGTCTGCGTGAACGGACGCTGGTCCAGCAAATCAAGGTCATTGGATTCGCCAGTAACAAGCGAAGTAGACATGGCAGGCACCACCCTCAACGTCATTTATCATCGTATTGACAGGATTATCAGTCTATCAAATAACCCTTGCGTCGTCCTTTGTATTTCATGGACGGACCGGGGTCACCGCTCTTAAGGTTGATTTAATTTATCCGGTTTAGAGTGCGACAAATCATATTTTCTTGCCTGGATGGCTATCCGCAATGTTTAAAATGTCTCGTCTCTCCCGCCCCGTCTGGAGCAGCTTTACCTATAACCTGGTGTTCGCTGCTTTCATTACCCTGATACAAAATATCGCCTACTATCGCCAGGTTTCACATCTGGTCGCTATCAATACCTGGCGGGATGGATTATTCCTGGCCACCATGCCTGTAGTCATTTTTGCGGTACTAAATGTTCTGTTCGCCCTGCTGTTCATTTCCTGGCTGCGTCAGGGCGTGGTCGCTCTGCTGCTGGTTGGCGGTGCGGCGGTACAATATTTCATGATCAACTACGGCATCATCATCGACCGTACCATGATGCAGAATGTGTTCGAAACCAACATGGCAGAATCCATGGCGCTGGTGACGCCACAGTATCTGCTCTGGTTGACGCTGCTGGGCATCGTTCCCGCGCTGGGCGCGCTGTGGGTTAAAATCAAACCGACGCCGTTAAGTTGGGTCACGATTGGCGCCCGCTGCTTCAGCATCCTGATGTCGATCGTCGCGATTCTGCTGGTCGCCACCTTTTTCTATAAAGATTACGCCTCGCTGATGCGAAATAATAAGGAACTGGTGAAATCGCTGACCCCCAGCAATATTATTTTCGCCAACATTTCTTATTACCGTCATCACGCGCAAGCCAATTTGCCGCTGGTGCAAATCGGGTTGGATGCGCATAAAAATCCGCAGGCAAGCGGCGATGCCAAAAAGAATTTGGTGATTCTGGTGGTGGGGGAAACGTCCCGTGCCGAGAACTTTTCGCTCGGCGGCTACGACAAGCCCACCAACCCGCGGCTGGCCAACGATAATGTGATCTATTTCGGTCAGACGGCGTCCTGCGGCACCTCTACCGGGGTTTCCGTTCCCTGTATGTTCTCCAACATGCCGCGCGCCGGCTACGATGAACAACTGGCCTCCCATCAGGAAGGATTGCTGGATGTGCTGCAACACGCCGGCGTCAACGTTCGCTGGCAGGAGAACGACGGCGGCTGCAAAGGCGCCTGCGATCGCGTGCCGAGCACGGATATCACCGCGCTGAATCTGCCTGACCAGTGCAGTGGTGGGGAGTGCCATGACGAAGCATTGTTTAGCGACGTCGAAGATTACATCAATCAGTTGAACAACGACGGCATCATTGTGCTGCATACGATGGGCAGCCACGGGCCGGCTTATTACCAGCGCTATCCCGACGACTTTCGAAAATTCACCCCGACCTGCGATACCAATCAGATCCAGACATGCTCGCGAGAATCATTAATCAATACTTACGATAATACGATTCTCTACGTAGACTATATTGTTGATAAGGCAATTAATGTCTTGAAAGGGCATCAGGATAAATTTAACACCGCTTTGGTTTATCTTTCCGACCACGGCGAGTCACTGGGCGAAGATGGGATCTACCTGCACAGCATGCCGTACGCGGTCGCGCCCACACAACAAACCCATATCCCGATGCTGATGTGGCTTTCCGGCGGCTATCAGCAACAGTTCTCCATCGACGACAGTTGCATGCGCAAGCAAGCCGGCCAGCAACGTTTTTCCCAGGACAATCTGTTCCATACCGTTCTGGGCATGTTTAACATTGCGACAAAGGAATATCAGGCGCCGCTTGATATTCTTCAACCGTGTCGGGGCACTTCATGAAACTTTTGATTGTTGAAGATGATACGCTGTTACAGGAAGGATTATTGCAGGCGATGCGCAACGAAGGGTATGTCTGCGATTGCGCCTCCACTGCCAAAGAAGCGGATGCCCTGATCACCAGCGCCCACTACAGCCTGGTGGTACTGGATTTGGGGTTGCCGGATGAAGACGGCCTCACCCTGCTAAACCGCTGGCGGCGGAACCGCTACCAGCAACCGGTGTTAATTCTGACCGCCCGCGATACCGTGGACGATCGCGTTACCGGGCTGGACGTCGGCGCAGACGATTACATGATAAAGCCCTTTGCGCTGAGCGAATTTCAGGCAAGGGTCCGCGCACTGATCCGCCGCCATCAGGGATCCAGCGACAGCTGGATCCGGGTAGACAACATCACGCTCGATCTCAACAATCAACAGGTCATGCTGGACGATAAACCGATCGTCCTGACCCCCAAAGAGTTCGCCATTCTGTCCCGACTGATCCTCAAGGCCGGTTCACAGGTACACCGCGAAGTGCTGCATCAGGACCTTTACAGCTGGGACGACGACCCCTCCTCCAATTCGCTGGAAGTGCATATCCACAACCTGCGGCAGAAGATCGGCAAAAATCGAATCAAGACCCTGCGCGGTTTCGGTTATCTTCTGACCAAAGGGGACCAGACATGAGGCTCATCCCCCGAAACCTTGCGGATCGCACCACCAGCATCAGGAAACAGCTGGTTCTGACGCTCGGCTGTATCTTGCTGATTTGCCAGCTTATCAGCGTGTTTTGGCTATGGTTTGAGAGCAAAGAACAAATTGAACTGCTGGTTAATCAGACGCTGACCGCACAATCACACGAAGATGATATCCAGTTCGAGATTTATGAGGCGATAGCCGCTCTCAGTCTGCCGGGTCTGGTCATGGTTACCGCCACCTTATTAATATGCGCACAGGCCATCAGTCGTCTTACGCGCCCACTCACCGAGCTGCAGCAGGAGTTGCAAAATCGGAGCGCCGAAAATCTGGAGCCGCTCCAGCAACAAAGCAACCTCACCGAAGTCGCGGCCGTCATCGCCAGCATGAACCAGCTGTTTACACGTTTTAGCGAATCGCTGCGTCGCGACCGGCTCTTCGCCTCGAATGTTGCGCATGAGCTGCGCACCCCGCTGGCGGGTATCCGGCTCAGTCTGGAATTGCACGAACAAGTGCACAAGATCGACTGCCAGCCATTAATCAAGCGCATCGACCATCTGACTAAAACCATCGAACAGTTGCTGTTGCTGGCTCGGGTCGGAAACGAACTCGCCGCCGGCCACTATGAGTCAGTGTCCCTGGTTGACGATGTGATTGCGCCAAAACAGGAAGAGCTGGAGGAAATGGCATCCATACGTCACCAACAGCTCGACTGGCGGTCGGACACGCAGACCGGCACCGTACCGGGCAATGCGACGCTATTACAGTTGCTGCTGCGTAATCTGGTGGAAAACGCCTATCGATACAGCCCGGAAAACAGCACTATCACCGTCAGGATCACCGACCATTCCAACGGTGGTTGTGAACTGGTCGTCGCGGACGAGGGACCGGGAATCAACGAATCCCAGGTGGGAGAACTGACCAAAGCGTTTGTACGCATGGATACCCGCTACGGCGGCATCGGGCTCGGGCTGAGCATCGTGACCCGCATCGTGCAGTTGCACCACGGCGAGTTCTTTCTGGAAAACCGGCGTGACCGCACCGGGACTCAGGCCCGTGTGGTGCTGCATACGCATATCCATATCTGATGCTACGCCGGGCCCCACAAGACGGCGGACGCGGCCCTGCCTACGGTGGAAAACGCCCGCCCCGTCGATTTCGTCGTTACCAACGCCATCCGCAGGCTGCAAGCGGACACGCCGGATCATCCCGGCGAACCGATCAGATAAAACGACTGAGAAACGCCTGGGTACGCGGATGGCGCGGAGTGGTCAGTACCGCCTCGGCGCTGCCCTGCTCCACCACCACGCCGCCATCCATAAACACCACCCGATCGGCCGCCTCCCGGGCGAATCCAATCTCGTGGGTAACGACAATCATCGTCAGCCCCTGCTCCGCCAGCGCACGCATGGTGGCCAGCACCTCGCCCACCAGCTCCGGGTCGAGCGCCGATGTGGGCTCGTCGAACAGCATCAGCCGCGGCTTGATCGCCAGCGCTCGGGCAATCGCCACCCGCTGCTGCTGGCCGCCGGACAGATGACGGGGCCAGGCATCGGCCTTATCGCTCAGCCCGACCGTGTTCAGCAATTCCTTCGCGTAGCGAATCGCTTCCCCTTTGGGCCGTTTGTGCACGCCGATTGGCGCTTCGATAATGTTCTGCAGCACCGTCATATGGGGATAAAGATTGAACTGCTGAAACACCATGCCTATCTCCCGGCGCTGCCTTGCGATACGGTGGGGCGACAGACGATGCAGACGACCGTGCTTGAGTTCGTAGCCAATCTGCTCTTCCCCCACCATGATCGAACCGGCGCTCATATCCTCCAAATGGTTGATACAACGCAAAAACGTCGACTTACCCGAACCGGAAGGCCCCAGAATCACCACCACCTCGCCCGGATAGACATCCAGGTCGATCCCTTTCAGGACTTCATTGTCGCCATAGCTTTTCTGAACATTGCGGGCACGTACCAGCGGCATTATATCGTTCATGCACCCTCCTTCTTCATCCAGGGCTGCCCGACGGCGGCAGATGCGCTCTCCGATTCCTGATTTGGCGCCGGTCGGCGTTTGCCGACCGAAACCGTGCGGCGCGAACCGCGGGCGTAATAACGCTCGATCGCCGACTGGCCGACGTTCAGTATCGAAGTAATCAGCAGATACCAAATCACCGCTACCATCAGCATCGGGATAATCTCAAAGGTCCGGTTATAGATGGCCTGCACCGAGTACAACAGATCGCTCATAGCAATCACGCTCACCAGCGAAGTCGCCTTGATCATGCTGATTAACTGGTTGCCGGTCGGCGGAATAATGGCGCGCATAGCCTGGGGAATAATAATGCGGCGTAGCGCCCTCATCCGGCTCATCCCGAAGGCCTGCGTGGTTTCTATCTGGCCCTGATCCACCGATAACAGACCCGAACGGATAATCTCCGCCATATAGGCCGCTTCGTTCAACGCCAGACCGGCGATAGCGGCGGTCAGCGGCGTAATCAGATCGTTGGTCTTCCACTCGACCAGCGTCGGCCCGGTAACCGGAATCGCCAGCGAAATAGTCGGAAACAACGTAGACAGGTTGTACCAGAAAATCAGTTGCACCAGCAGCGGCGTTCCCCGGAAAAACCAGATGTATAAACCGGACAGCCCGCTTAGCAAGCGATTGTCCGACAGGCGGGCAACCGCCAGCAGCAGCCCCAGCGCGACGCCGAGCAGCATGGCGATAACCGTCAGCCCCAGCGTAACCTCCAACCCTTTCATGACCGAGCCTTCGGTAAACCACTGCACCACCACTTTCCACTCAAAATTGGGGTTGGTCGCCACCACCCAGAAAAAATCGGCGGCGACCAGCAAGACCACAATCCAGGAAACCAGGCGCCCATAGCGTGGCGCACTGTGGGCAAACGCCACGTCACGCGCCTTTACGTCAGCATTTTCGCTGGTTCGAGAATCCGTGGCGCCGTCGTTCATTTCGCCGCTCCCTTCGCCAGGTTCACTCCCGGTTCAGAGAGAGTGTTATTGTCCAGCTTCCACTTTTTCATGATGGCGGCGTAAGTCCCGTTCTTGAACAGTTCTTTATAGGCGTCCAGCACCACTTTGCCCAGTTGCGAATCCTTCGGCACCACCGACCCCTGGAAAATATCGCCGAAACCATTCTTCTTGCCGACGGCAGTCAACTCAAGCTGACCATTGGCCTGCCCCACGAAATACACCAGCGGAGCCTGGGAAGAGAAAAAAGCGTCAGAACGCTTGGAACGCACGGCCAAAATAGACGAAGGCTGATCCGTAAACGATTGCACGGTGACAGCGGGTTTACCGGCATCGGAGCAGACCTGAGACTGCTTGCGGATAACCTGCTCAGCGGAACCGCCGGCCATCACCGCGATATTCTTGCCGCAGGCATCATCCAACCCATTGATATTTTGTGGATTGCCTTTCTGCACGGCAAATACCACGAACTCTTGCGCGTAGTCGATGAAGTCATTATCTTTCTGGCGATCGGGGTAATCCCCCACCGGGCCAATCGCCATCTGATACCGGCCGGACTTGATGCCCGCCAGGACTCCGGACAGGCCGCTCACCGTGGCATGTTCAATCTTGACGCCCAGCAATTGCCCCAGCGCTTCGGCCAGATCGGCGCTGGCGCCATCCATCTCGGTCGGGCCTTTAACAATCTCGTACGGGGGGAAGGAGCCGTTGTTCACGGCAACGATCTTCCCGGCCTTCTTGATATCGTCAGGCAGACGATCGTGCAGCGCCTGATCCACTTTTTGGGCCGGAATACTCTCGGCGGCATAGCCGACGCCGGTCACCATTCCCAGCGCTAAAGCCAGTGCGTAGGCAGTCTTCTTCATCATAAATATCCCCTGTCTGTTATTGGGTTTTTAATTCAGGACGGGCAAAACGACGATTTTTCAAAACCGGCAGCGCATCACGCGCCGAGGCGATGCGTTCCGGGTCCAGACAGGCGACCACCAGCGCCGGGCCTTCGGCTGCCTTAGCGATAGACACCCCCAGCGGATCCACCACCATGCTATTGCCGATATTGCGCGGCCCGCATTCCCCAACCGCCACCACATAGCAGGTGTTCTCCAGCGCGCGGGCGGTAACCAACACGTCCCAGTGCATCTCTTTGAGCGGCCCTTTTACCCAGGCCGCGGGCAGCACCAGCACATCAGCGCCATCCAGCACCAGGCGACGGGCCAGCTCAGGAAAACGCACGTCATAACAGGTCATCAGTCCCACTTTCATACCGGCTACATCCACCAACGGCGGAACCGCATCGCCTGGAGTAACCCGCTGCGACTCCTGCATGGAGAAAGCGTCATAAAGGTGCAATTTGTCGTAACGCGCGACAATTTCGCCATCGCGGATGGCGATCAGCACATTCAACGCACGATGATTTTCCGTCGGGACATGAACGCTCATCATGGTTGTCAGCGCGTTGCCGCGGCTGGCCGCCAGCAGTTGACTGACAAACGGGCCGTCCAGCGGCTGCGCCGCTTTCAGCACCAAATCCGGATCGGTGATATCGCGCGCCAGCACGCCTTCCGGCATCACCAGCAGATCGGCGCCGGCCTCCCGCGCGCGGGCCATCAACGACAAACAGGTATCGGCGTTCTCCTGCCATTCGCGACTGACGGCAAACTGCCCCATGGCTACTTTCATGTCTTACGCTCCCTGAGTGTCAAAGGCCGGAAACATTGCTTCCGGCGTCAGTAATGTGTCGGTTATGTCTTGTTCGTAAAGTTCACGGGCGAAATCGGCGATCATTTTGCGGTTGACGTCAAAACCGTTGTCATTCCAGTTGGCCGGCAGATCCTGAGCGGTGCGGCGCAGGTCGTCCAACAGCCAGGGCGTGGTATCCGCGTACTTCTCGCGCTTTTGCTGCCAAACCTGGGCGGATCGATCGATAAGCCGACTCAGTTCCCTGGGCAGCCACGGCAGCGACTCGACCAGCGCCGGTTTGATGCCGAGCATATGGATGCCTGGCACATAACCCACGCGACGGAAATACGTCAGTTCGGCCTGGCGGAAATCAGCCTGCACTTGGCGCAGCCCGGACCCCGGCAGGAAGAAGCCCTGCGGCATAAACGGGGTGAAAACGGCATCCAGCTCTCCGGCCTGCAACAATTCAATCAGCGGACGCTCGCCCGGCGCGGCTTCAATATGACCGGGGCGACCAAACCGTCCCAGACGATCGACGATGGGGTGATCAGCCGTCAGTCGTCCGGCAAACCAGCGAACATCCTCAATGCCCACGCCGGCTTCCCGCAGCAGAGTGCGCGTCCAGGTATTGCCGGAATCCTGCCAACCGGTCACGCCGATGCGCCCGCCCTTCAACTGTTCCAGCGACGTAACGGGGTTATCCGCCGTGGTGATGATGCAGCGCTGCCGAAACCCCCGCATCAAAAAATGGGGCACGCCCAACAATGACGTATCGCCTTTGGCGCGCGCCTGCGCATAACGGCTGAAAGAAACTTCGCCCGCATCGTAATGCTCGCTGGTGGCCAGATCGTCCACCAGCGTATTCACCCGGTGTACCTCAACGTTGAATCTTTCCGACCGGACATCGCCGAGCGCCAACGGCGTGAAATAGTCCCAATCCCGAACGGCCAGTCTAATGGTGATCATTATGTTTTTTTCCTTACGCTCCCGGTGTTGCGCGCAATCCGAACGCATTCAGATTGTTTTGCATCCAAATACTGCTTGAATTTGATACTATGGCGATAATATTATCTGTACAATAATTTATTTGTTATTGAACAAATCATTTTCTTATGACGAAAGCACTGGATTCCACCTGGCTGGCAGAACAGATCAGCGATACCTCGATCAAGGGGATTGCCCAGATTACCGCTACGTTGATTCGCGAAGGGCGCATACCTATCGGCACTCAGCTTCCTGCCGTGCGGGAGCTGGCAGAACATCTGGGCGTCAGCCCAGCGACGGTTTCCGCCGCGTGGGGGCAGTTAAAACGGCAAAAGACAATTGCCGGTAAAGGGCGCAGCGGCGTTTGGGTTTGCGGCGACCACGACACGCCAAAGCCGGTGAGGTTTGAAAAGATCGGTAATTACGGCAGCGGTATTCAGGCCGATCTAGCCATGGCATGTCCGGATCCGCGATTACTGCCGGACCTGCGGGACGCCATGCTACAAGGGATACGCTCCAGCAAGTTGAACAGCTATCAACGCGACCTGATTACACCGACGCTGCGCCAGGCGCTGGCACCGCGCTGGCCGTTTCAGGCGCAGGCATTCATGGCTACCGACGGCGGCTTTGACGCCATGAACCTGATCATCCAGACGCTGGTATCACCGGGCGATAAAATCATCATTGAAGATCCCACCGCGACCCGACTGCTGGATATGCTGGATAACGTCGGCGCCGAACTGCTGGCGCTGGCTTGCGATGAACAGGGGCCACGACCCGACGTGCTGGAAATGCAGTTGAGGAAATCGCCGATCATGTTCATCTACCAGCCCCGTACCCACTCCGCCGCCGGACATACCGTCAGCGAAAGCCGCAGTGCCGAACTGGCGCACCTGCTTGCGGATAGCGCGACACTGGTGGTAGAAGACGACGGCATCGGCGAACTGTCCGCCTGGCCGGTCTGGAGCCTCGGGCGTTACTACCCGGAAAGAACGCTGCACGTGCGTTCGTTTTCCAAAGCCTACGGCCCGGATTTGCGGTTGGCGGTCCTGTCCGGCCCGGAGTCGCTGGTCAAACGCCTGCAATCGTTTCGCAACTTCGGCGCCAGTTGGACCAGCCGCATTCTGCAGGATGCCGTGGCCTGGATGCTGACCGACCCGACGACTCAACGCAAACTGCAACAGGCCCGCGACTGCTATGCCGAGCGCCGCCGCCTGCTGCTGAAGGCGTTGGCCCGCCGCGGCCTGCATCTGCCCGATCGTGACGGCTTGAGCATTTACCTTCCCGTCGAATCCGAGCAGTTCGCCATGATTACCCTGGCCGCGCGCGGCATCGCCGTATTGCCGGGAGAGCGTTGCCGCTGCGGCGGCGCACAGTTTATTCGCGTCAGCACGTCAATGCTGAACGAGGATCAGGTGGAAAGCATTGCCGATGCGCTGGTACTCGCCGCCGGCATGGAGATAGACGGGCATCACGCCGATCTCTGATTCCGCCGTTGCGCGCCGACGCGCGTTTGGGGCCACGCACAACGACCGGTACGTCGGATAGCGGACATCAAAAACATCAAACGTGTTTTTCAACGACGCCGCGTCAGGGCGACGAATCGGGATGTAAGCCATAAAAAAACCGCAGGGAGAACCTGCGGTTTGGTTTTTTCAAGCCCGGAATAATTACTGGGCGGCTTTCTTAGCCTTTTCGTCAGCCGGCTTTTCCGCTTTCGGCGCAGCGCCTTTAGCGTCGGCATCGGATTTGATGTCCAGCAATTCGACTTCGAACACCAGCGTGGAGTTAGCCGGGATCCCCGGAACGCCCGCTTCGCCGTAAGCCAGTGCCGGCGGGATCACCAGCTTGATCTGGCCGCCTTTCTTCACATGCTTGAGGCCTTCGGTCCAGCCCGGGATTACACCGTCCAGACGGAAGGACAGCGGTTCGCCGCGCTTGTAGGAGTTATCGAACTCGGAACCGTCAACCAGCGTACCTTTGTAGTTCACCACTACGGTATCGCTGTCTTTCGGCGCCGCGCCGGTCCCTTCCTTCTCTACCTGATAGAGCAGGCCGGATTCGGTTTTCTTCACGCCTTTTTCTTTAGCGAAGGCATCACGGAATTTAGCGCCTTTATCCGCGTTGTCTTTGGCATCCTGCTGCATTTTGGCCTGAGCGGCTTCTTTCACGCGGCCTTCAAACGACTGCAGGGTTTTCTCGATCTCTTCGTCAGACAGCTTGCTCTTGTCGGCAAACGCGTCCTGCACGCCCTGAATCAGCTGTTGCTTATCCAGCTTGATACCCAGCTTTTCCTGCTCTTTCAGTGAGTTATCCATGTAGCGACCCAGCGACGCGCCCAGTGCGTAGGCTGCGGCTTCTTCATCGCTCTTGAATTTGCCCGCCGCCGCTTTCGCTGCGTCCGCTGGGGCAGAGGCTGCCGCCGCATCAGTGGTCTTGGCCGCGTCCGCCGCCATAACACCCGTACTCAGCGCCAGTCCCATGGCTGCCGTCAGCAGTGTGACTTTAAACAGTGATTTCATCCATCTCTCCAACATTCGGAGCACCATGCCCCGGCAACATTAACATTTCGCCAGCTACTATAACGTTGCGCGCAAAGACAATACAACGACGCGCCGCACCGGATAGCGAAAAATTCTGCACGCCAGGATTTACGCCCGACGGCGTATGGTTTTACTACCAGAACTTTCCGCTTTCTGACACACTCAGCGCACACTGCACGGGAGGAAAAAAAGATGTCATTATCAGCACTGGAGCAACGGCTCGAATTACTGGAAAGTCGCCTGGCTTTTCAGGAGGTCACCATTGAGGAATTGAATCAGACCGTGGTGCAGCACGAACTGGAAATGGTCAGGCTGCGCGAACAACTGCGGCTGATGACCGAGAAACTGCGGGCGACGTCGCCATCGATGATTGCTTCGCAGGCGGAAGAAACGCCGCCGCCGCACTATTAACCAGCCCAGTTAACCAGCCCAGTCATCCGGTTAACCCGACCGCCGTGACCCGTCAGGCGCGGCAGGCTATGCCTTACGCCACTGCCGCGGGCTGATGCCGAACCAGCGGCGGAACGCGCGGGAAAAGGCGCTGACCTCAGAGTATCCCAGCAGGAACGCCATCTCGGAAATCGACAGCTGGCGCTGCTGCAGATAGTGGGTCGCCATCTCGCACCGCACCTTCTCCACCAGTTGGGTGAAAGTCATGCCTTCGTCTTTCAGCCGCCGCTGCAGCGACCAGCTTGATAGACCAATGTTCTCCGCCACCTCTTCCAGCGACGGCTCGCCCTGCGGCAATACCTGACGCAACCGGGCGCGCGCCATATCCACCACGCTCTGCTGGGGAACGTCGCTGTTTAGCCGACGCAGTGAATCCTGCACCACCAGCAACAGCAACGGATCATGATCCGGCATGGATCGCATCAGGTCGCGTTTGGGGATCAGTAGAGAATTGAACGGTTGATCGAAGTAAACCGGCGCGTCGAACGCCTTGCAGTGCTCATGCCACTGTTCAGGACGAGGATGCTCAAAATGCACTTCCCGCGGCGCCCAGTTTTTGCCTGCCGCATGACGAATCAGGTTCAACATCATCCCCAGCGTCAGTTCCGCATCCTGACGGCAGTGCAGGATGGCGCCGTGACGCACCTGATAGTCGAAGCGCCAGCAGTCGCCCTTGTCCACCAGACGGATCAGCGTATCGTGCTGATGAAAGGGAAAGGCATTGACTACGTTATGCAATGCCTGCTCCAGAGTGGCACTGCATAACCCAACATAGCCTATCAACCCCAGCGCCTGCGGCTTGAACTGCCGGCCGTAATGCAGCCCGAAATTGTCGCAATCCGAATAGCGGGCGGCTTCCTCCAGCACCCGGCAGTAATTCACCAGCCCGACACTGAGCGTTGGGCAGGCCAGCAATTCCGGATTGATGCCGCTGATGCCCAGAATGCGATCCGCATCGCCCCCTTTTTCACCGATGAAATCGGTCAGGCCCGATGCGGCGGCGGCCAGAACGCCCCGGTGCCCGCTGGGCAACTCGGCGACCGGCGGCAGCCGAAAAGACGTGGTTTCCATGATTCCTGCCTCACACACAACCGACGAAATATCATAGACCTGCAATTTCCATACCATTCACAAGCCACTGATTTAACTGGCGCCGTAAGACAGAACAGCACCATGGCGATCCCACGGTGCGCTGTTGTGGTGCAGTTGCCGCGATGCAGGATCAGGCGCCGACCGGCAGCGCTTCTTTGTCCAGATAGCGGCGGCACAACCGCACGGTGTGATCGCTCCAGTCCGCACCCAGGCCGATCGCCTGTTCGGTCTGGCTATGGGAACCCGCCCAGGCCATCAACTGGATGCGACGTTGGATCAACAGCGACGGGATCACCGCCCGATCCGCCTCGCTAAGCGGACATACACGCTGATAGCCGCTGAGCCAGCCTTCCACCCATGCGGGCGCGCTGGGGTGATGCTCCACGAAACTGATCGCCGCCGCCAAATCGTGCAGATACCAGCTGAAGCCGCAATCGTCAAAATCGATCACCCGGGTTTCGCCGTTCTGCAACAACAGGTTGGTCAGGCGCAAATCCGCGTGAATCAAGCCATAGCGCTGGCTGTCTTTGCCATAGTGCGTTAGCGCGTCGCGCACCTGCGCCAGCGTTTCCTCGATGGTGCCGTGATCTTCCGCCTTCAGGTTGGGCGCATCCTGCCAGCGCCCCCAATGACCGTGCGCCCCGACCATAGTATCGTGGTCCCAGACCAGACGACGGAAGCCGGTCGGGCGCGTCCAGCGCCGGCTGTGCTGGTGCAAACGGGCGGTGATCA
The DNA here is from genome assembly GCF_000406145.1 of Dickeya dadantii NCPPB 898. Lineage (NCBI taxonomy): Bacteria > Pseudomonadati > Pseudomonadota > Gammaproteobacteria > Enterobacterales > Pectobacteriaceae > Dickeya > Dickeya dadantii. Next base: position 4,320,994 of record NZ_CM001976.1, read on the forward strand.
CGCCCAGTTGCTCAAAGGCGGCGGCATCGACGGCCGTGGTCGGCATCTCGCCTTCAATCCAGTGAAACAGCACCACATTGCGCACCGTGCCGTCTTCCATCGTCACCGTTTGCACTGTTTCGCCGTCCAGCCCGGTCAGCGCCTGCGGCACCGTAATCCCCTCTTCCCGCAGCGCATCCAGCCAGGCCAGCTCGCCGGCGATATCCTCGCGCTGATGGTAGCCAGGCCGGTGAATGCGCATCGCGTAACGTTTACCACCCGCGACCAGCCGATAGGTGGCGTTTTCCGAACGGCACAGCAGGGAGAGCTGCCCCTGCAACGCAGACGGGTAACGTTTCAGGGCCAGTGCGGCCAGTTGGTCCAACGTGGTGTTATCAAGGGTATCGTACTGTTCTGCCATGTCCTGCTCCGCCATGTCCTGTTCCGCCATACGTGTTATCTCATCCAAAGAGGGCCAGACCGGGCAGCGCCCGAGTGATAGAGCGCTGCCCGGCTCTCAGGATGTGACCACTCCCGTTACGATGCTTGACGTCGCAGCGCCGCAAATTGACCGTACGCGACACCTCCCGGTCGAATTCCCTCGGTTTGACCGCAGAGCGCAAAAATCTCCGCGCGGATGTCAAGTCGCCGGCTGACCGTCAGCGGCATTATCGAAACATGCGGACCTGGCAAGCGTGCCCGTCGCAGACAAGAGCAAAACGGTTGTTACTATCCAATGATTGTTACAACCCGATGATTGTTACAACCCGATGATTTTTATAACCAACTGATTCTTATAAATAGGGGTGATGAAAACCTGCTGTTTTCATCCCGCGTCTTGTAGGGGAGAGCGTCATGACAATGCAGTTAAAACCCACCCTGGGTACGCTTCATCTGTGGGGGATTGCCGTCGGTCTGGTGATTTCCGGTGAATACTTTGGCTGGAGCTACGGCTGGGGCGTGGCGGGAACGCTGGGCTTTCTGGTCACCACCCTGATTATCGCCGCCATGTATACCTGTTTTATTTTCAGCTTTACCGAGCTGACCACCGCCATTCCTCACGCCGGCGGTCCGTTTGCTTACAGCCGTCGTGCGTTTGGCGAAACCGGCGGTCTGATCGCCGGCATGGCGACCTTGATCGAGTTCGTGTTCGCTCCGCCGTCGATCGCGATGGCTATCGGCGCTTACCTCAACGTGCAGTATCCATCACTGGACCCGCGCTACGCGGCCACCGGCGCTTATCTGATCTTCATGACGCTAAATATTCTGGGTGTGAAACTGGCGGCGATGTTTGAGCTGTTTGTCACCGTGCTGGCGGTCATTGAGTTGCTGGTGTTCATGGGTGTGGTGGCGCCGGGTTTCAGCATCAGTCACTTCGTCGCCAACGGCTGGGCGGGCAGCGACCAATTCGGCAGCCCGGCTATCTCCGGCATCTTCGCCGCGATTCCTTTCGCCATCTGGTTCTTTCTGGCGATTGAAGGCGCCGCCATGGCCGCCGAAGAGGCCAAAGACCCGCAACGTACCATCCCCAAAGCCTATATCAGCGGCATCATCACGCTGGTAGTGCTGGCGCTCGGGGTGATGATCATGGCCGGCGGCGTCGGTGACTGGCGCACCCTGTCCAACATCAACGATCCGCTGCCGCAGGCAATGAAAGCGGTGGTGGGTGCAAACTCCGGCTGGATGCACATGCTGGTGTGGATCGGGCTGTTCGGACTGATCGCCAGTTTTCACGGCATTATCCTCGGCTACTCCCGCCAGTTCTTCGCGCTGGCCCGCGCCGGTTACCTGCCCGCCGGGCTGGCGAAACTATCCCGTTTCCAGACGCCGCACCGCGCCATTCTGACCGGTGGGGTGATTGGCATCGCTACTATCTTTAGCGACAGTTGGATCAATCTACAGGGGATGAGCCTGACCGCGGCGATGATCACCATGGCCGTGTTCGGCGCTAACGTGATGTACCTGATGAGTATGCTGAGCCTGTTCCGCCTGCGCCGTACCGAACCGGACCTGCATCGCACTTTCCATGCGCCGGGTTATCCGATCATCCCGGCTATCGCCCTGGTGCTGTCGGTGGTATGCCTGATAGCTATGCTGTGGTTTAACCCGGTGATTGGCGGCTTGTTCATCGTGCTGATGCTGGCGGGCTACAGCTATTTCCTGATGACCCGCGCCCAGCGCGACAATGCCCCGCAGGACGCGATGCTGGTGGGGAAAGAGTGAGCGGCCCCATTCGCTGATGCCGTTTTAGCGCCTCCCGTTCGGGAGGCGCGTTGTTATCAGGGGCCGTGAAACCCTACCACTCAGGCAAGGCGGTCGTTGCTATACTCCGCGCTGCAGCATCGGATAGGTGAAAAACAGCAGGTGGTACAGGTTCAGGCCAAAGTGGAACAGCGTGGCGACCCACAACTTCCCGCTCCACATCCAGGCCAAACCGTACAACAAGCCCGCCAGTGCGGCAAACGCCATCAGCATCGCTCCACCGGAAACATGCAGCGCGCCAAACAGCAATGCAGATACCGCCAGCGCCAGCCACGGCGACATCACGCCCGCTAACCGCTGTTGCAGGTAACCGCGAAACAATGCCTCTTCCGCCAGCGATACAAAAAACAGGTTAGCCAGCATAAAAGACCACAACCACGGTGGATTGTGGGTTTCCAGCTGCAACCCACCCGCCAGCACCGCCCCCCACAGCAGCATTGGAACAGCCAGCACCAGCAGGAACCACCCCCATTTGCCCGGCGAACGCACCGGCGATGATGAAAATAACGTCGGCATGCAGGCTAGTAATACAAAAGGGATCAATGCTTTGTCGAGATTGAAATACATTGAAAATGCTGCGCTTTTCGGACCGGCATACACGTTATCAAGCACTTTGGGATTATCGAATCCAGGTGCCTGCTGCAGGGCTAGTGCAACCACGCCAGCAACCAGAAGGATTTCTGTTGCGCGCCTTATGTCAGGATGAGAGCGGTACGCCACATGCAGCGCAGCGACCAGCGCCAACAAGCCCAGAAATCCCATTCCTGACCAGGCCAGCACACCATTTCCCAGCCCCCACACCAGCGTCGCCAGCAATAATACGATAGCGATAGTTCTGTTGAATTGCAGAGTCAACAATGACCCCGCCAGCGTTATCCACATCTTGTAGGTTGCTCTCCTTTTTTCGTCAGGCATCTGGTTCGCGAGGCAATCCGGCCTGCCACACTATGGCTCGTGGAACCCTATCATGCTGTCCAGGTGCAAGCCACGAGACCGATGATGAGTTGCCCGCCGCAATAATAACCATGGTGATGTGCATTCAACGCCTCCCGGCCGGGAGGTGTTTGGTTTTCATGATGCTTTGGCCTTCATGGTGGCCTGTCTTGCTCTGACGGGTACACAACGTGTAAACGAGTATGACTGAATCGCACCTGCCCGATTTACCCACTCACCCAATCCACCCAGGCGGTTTTTATCATAACGTGCTCTTCATGAAACAAAAAACACACATTAATTAAACAAAAAATCAACCAGCCTATTTTTTCACCATTACTCACCGATAACACATAAATTATATTTATCTTTATTGCCAACAAATGCTTACAACTCACTTGCCAGTAAGGGATGCATCCGTATCGCTCCACCACAAGAATAAATAACACTTAATTGTAGCCATCCGTGGGCGGGGTTATGCACTCCACACGGAAAGACACATTTGGATGATACCCACGTCAATCATGACACCACGATCACTCAGCAAGGGAGTCGCTAATGAATGCATTAACACGTCGAAACTTTATGGCGTTTACTGTCGGTGGAACCGTCGCGCTGGCCGCCGGTAAACTGCATGCGCAAGACAACGCCATTCCGTGGACCGGCAATGGCCTGGGCGGTAATGACCCCGGCCCGCAAAACCCGCTGCGGCAAGCGCAGAACCCGGATCTGGTCAACCCGCCGTTTACCGACAACGGTACCCTGCCCAACCTGCGTTTTTCTTTTAGCGACGCGCACATACGCAAAGGCAGCGGCGGCTGGACGCGCCAGGTGACGCAACGAGAACTGGGCATTTCCACCACCATCGCCGGTGTTGATATGCGCCTTAACGCCGGCGGCGTCCGAGAACTGCACTGGCACAAAGAAGGTGAATGGGCTTATATGCTGTACGGCAATGCCCGCATCACCGCCATCGACGCCGAGGGACGCTGGTTTGTCGACGATCTGGGCGTCGGCGATTTATGGTATTTCCCGCCCGGCGTACCGCACTCCATTCAGGGTCTAGGGCCGGATGGCTGCGAATTTCTGCTGGCGTTTGACAGCGGCAACTTCGACGAAGACAGCACCTTCCTGCTGAGCGACTGGTTCAAGCACGTACCGCCGGAAGTGCTGGCAAAAAACTTCGGCGTACCGGTAGAAACATTCAGCCATCTGCCCAGCCCGTCCGAAGAGTACATTTTTGCCGCGCCAGTGCCGGGGGCGATCGATAAAGGCGCATTTGGCGGCGCAGGTCAGGTTGCCAACCCATTCAGTCACCGCATGCTGGCGCAAACCCCAATCAAGATGAAGGGTGGCACGGTACGCATTACCGATTCATCGGTGTTCAAGGTGTCCAAAACCATTGCCGCCGCGCTGGTGGAACTGGAGCCCGGCGCGATGCGGGAACTGCACTGGCACCCCAACAATGACGAATGGCAATACTATCTCGAAGGGGAAGGACGGATGGGGGTGTTCGCTTCATCCGGGCAGGCGCGAACCTTCGATTTTCGGGCCGGCGACGTCGGCTATGTGCCGTTCGCCATGGGGCACTATGTGGAGAATACCGGCACCACGCCGCTGCGTTTTCTGGAACTGTTCAAGAGCGACCACTACGCGGATATCTCTCTCAACCAATGGCTGGCGCTGACGCCGCCGGCGCTGCTGGAACAGCACCTGCACCTGAACGACACCTTCATGCGTTCGTTGCAAAAAACCAAAGCGCCGATTGTCCCTGATTATCCGGCAACGGATACGCATCAAAAACGCTAAGCCACGGTAAAGCGATGGATTAGCCATAATAAGAAAAAGGCCGCAAACGCGGCCTTTTCTGGGAAGGGCAAATCAGTGGTGGCAACCGCAGCCGCCGTTACCGCCACAACCGCCTTTACCGTGTTCATGGTCATGGTCGTGATCATGGCCGTGGCCGCCGCAGCAACCGTCGTGATCGTGGTCATGATCGTGCGCGCCGTGTACATGGCCGTGCGCCAGTTCTTCTTCCGTCGCTTCGCGGATAGCAACCACTTCCACGTTGAACTTCAGGTTCTGGCCCGCCAGCATGTGGTTACCGTCAACCACCACGTGCTCGTCCTGCACTTCGGTGATTTCTACCGGCACGGGACCCTGATCGGTATCGGCCAGAAAACGCATGCCGACCTGCAGCTCGTCTACGCCGACAAACACGTCTTTCGGCACGCGCTGAACCAGATTGTCATCATATTCGCCGTAGGCGTCGTTAGCGCCGACGCTCACGTCAAAACGCTCGCCCACATCGCGGCCTTCCAGCGCTTTTTCCAGACCGGAAATCAGCGAGCCGTGACCATGCAGATAGTCCAGCGGTGCGCTCACCGGAGACTCATCAACCAATACACCATCTTCCGTACGTACCTGATAGGCCAGGCTGACCACCAGGTCTTTTGCTACTTTCATGATATCTCCTAGCGTTGGAAATCGATTTTGCGCAAATTGTAGCGGAAAAACGTCCCCATGTACTGTCCGGGATAAAAAAACTGTCCGGGGTAGACTATCCCGGCGACGCTGGTTGGCGGCAATGACATCCGGCTTCCGTCGCCCTATTCCGGGCGAAACATACCGATGATTTCGCCGGCTGGCGGGGTGGCGGCTTTGGGCGGCGTTTCCGACTGGCTCTGCTGATAACCGCAGTGCACACACACCACCACCTCATCGTCGCCCTCACGCCCCACCGCCAGCGTATCCTGCGCGTGACATTTCGGGCACACCGCCCCGGCAATAAAACGTTTCCGCATGGTTACCCTCCGGCTCCCTCTCTTGATGGCCTGCATTCGCGGCATACCGCGGTACGCCGCGACTGCGCCTAGTGTTCGTCCCAGTCGTCCGGCCGACGTCGCTCGCGCAGCATTTCGCGCTCGAAGATATCCTCCAGCTCGCGGCGGGCCTCCTTGACGCGGGAAATCTGCGCCACATCGCCTTGCCGCTGCGGCATCAGCTCACGCAGCATACGCATGTCGAGCCGCCGGAAGTGCTGCTGCGCCCGATAAGCCTGATGGGGATGCATCCCTAATGAGATCAGCGTTTTGCGGCCCAACTCCAGCGCGCTGGAGAAGGTTTCGCGCGAGAACTGCGTCACGCCGACCTGCAAAAACTCGTGTGCTTCCACACGGCCGCGCGCGCGGGCCAGAATCTCCAAATGGGGAAAATGCTGCTGACACAGATGCACGATGATCATCGCGTCTTCCGGCTCGTTACAGGTAATCACGATGGACTGAGCCTGAGCCGCGCCGGCGGCACGCAGCAACTCCAGCTCGGTGGCGTCGCCGTAATAGACCTTGTAGCCGTAGCTGCGCATCAGGCTGACGGCGCTGATATCGCGCTCCAGCACGGTGATGCGCATTTTGTTGGCCATCAGCAAACGGGCGATCACCTGACCGAAACGGCCGAACCCCACCACAATTACCTGCGGTTCGTCGTTTTCCACGTACGGCGTTTCGTCCGGCTCTTCTTTCGCATTGAAACGGCGCGCCAGAATACGGTCGATAAGCTGCATCAGGATCGGCGTCACCATCATCGACAGGGTCACCGTCACCAGCAGCAGCGGCAGTTGCGCGCCCTTCAGTACCTTGTGGGTGGCGGCGGAGGAAAACAGCACAAAGGCGAACTCCCCGCCCTGACTCAGCACCCCGGCGAATTGCAAACGCTCGGAGGAGCGCAGCCCGTACAGCCGCGCCAGCAAGTACAGGATCAACCCTTTCGCCACCACCAGAATCGCCACGCCCGCCAGCACCATCAGGATATTGGCGTACAGCACGCCGAGATTGAGCGACATCCCCACCGAAATGAAGAACAGCCCCAGCAACAACCCCTTGAACGGCTCGATGGAGATTTCCAGTTCATGGCGGTATTCGCTTTCCGCCAGCAGCACGCCGGCAATAAACGTGCCGAGCGCCATCGACAGCCCCAGCGCGTCCATGAACAGCGCAGAACCCAACACCAGCAGCAGCGCGGCGGCGGTAAACACTTCCCGCACCCCCGACGCGGCGATAAAACGGAACAGCGGGCGCACCAGATAACGACCGCCAACCAGCATGCCACCGAACGCCACCACCTTCAGCACCACCTGACGCCAGTCATCCAGCTCGCCTTGTACGCCCGCCATCACCGGAATCAGCGCCAGCGCCGGGATTACCGCCAGGTCCTGAAACAACAGCACGGAAAAACCGAGCTGGCCGGACTCGTTGCGGTTCATGCCTTTTTCACGCATCAGTTGCAGCGCGATGGCGGTGGAAGACATCGCCAGTCCAATACCGCCGATCAGCGCCGCCTGCCAGGAAAACTGGCTCAGATACAGCACGCCGCCCAGCACCGCGGCGCTCAACAGCACCTGCGCCGCGCCGGTGCCGAAAATAGAACGCCGCAGCCGCCACAGCTTGGCGGGGTCCAGTTCCAGACCGATGATAAACATCAGGAACACCACGCCCAGCTCGGAAAAGTGCAGGATGGCTTCCACATCACGAATGAAGCCCAACCCCCACGGACCGATGGCGATACCGGCCAGCAGATACCCCAGCACCGCGCCGATTCCCAGGCGGGCGGCAATCGGCACCATCAGCACGGCCACAAACAAAAACAGCACGCCGGCATTCAGCAAAGAAGAGGTTTCCATGTTCTAGGATTCTCCACGCGGAAATGGCGACGCCAGCCAGTCGCCGTAGGCTCTGGCATGTTCCTGCAATACGTCCGGCGGCAGGCGCCGGGCCCAATAAATCACCAGCGGCGACAGCCAGTGCATGTGGCACATGGTCGCCGTCATTTCAAATGGTCGCAATACGTCATCCATCGTGTAACGATTCACACCCGCAGACCGGTAAGCGTCTTGCTGCTCGCCGGTGGTCACCACCGACCGCCAGTACTTTCCGGCCAGCGCATTACCGCCGACCCCGTTGGCAAAGCCGCGGGTCAACACCCGATCCAGCCACTCTTTCAGTAATGCCGGGCAACTGTAGGTATAAAGCGGATGCTGAAACACGATCAGTTGATGCTCACGCAGTAACTGCTGCTCATGATGAATATCGATAAAAAAATCAGGATAGTGCGCGTAAAGATCGTGCACAGTGACATGCCCGAGCTGGCGGGCAGAATGTAATAACAGCTTATTCGCGACCGAATCCTGGGATTCCGGATGGGCAAACAGCAGCAAAATTTTTGGTGGCTGCGACATCATTCCCCTCCAAAGCGTCGTCATTGTAGGTATTTTCGGCTACCATGCTGCGCAGCAATACAACAGGACACGGCAGTCCTGATACCCGATCGGTAATTTAACATATTTGAACATTTGGCGCGTTATGATTGTTTTCTCCTGCTTGCAAATTCGACGCGGTACCCGGGTACTGCTGGACAACGCCACCGCGACCGTCAACCCCGGTCAAAAAGTCGGTCTGGTTGGTAAAAACGGCTGTGGCAAATCAACCCTGTTGTCACTGCTGAAAGGGGAAATCAGCGCCGACGGCGGCAGCGTAACCTTTCCGCAAAATTGGGCGCTGGCATGGGTCAATCAGGAAACCCCGGCGCTGGCGCGATCGGCGATTGATTACGTGATCGACGGCGACCGCGAATTCCGCCAGTTGGAAGCCGAGCTGGACGCGGCGAATGCCCGCAACGACGGCAACGCCATCGCCACCCTGCACGGCAAGCTGGACGCCGTTCAGGCCTGGTCGATTCAGGCCCGCGCCGCCAGCCTGCTCAACGGGCTCGGTTTTCAGCAGGAACAGTTGCAACGGTCCGTCAGCGACTTCTCCGGCGGCTGGCGTATGCGCCTGAATCTGGCGCAGGCGCTGATTTGCCGTTCCGATCTCCTGTTACTCGACGAACCGACCAACCACCTGGATCTGGACGCGGTGATCTGGCTGGAAAAGTGGCTGAAGAACTATCCTGGTACGCTGGTATTGATCTCCCACGATCGGGACTTTCTCGACCCGATCGCCAACCGGATTCTGCATATCGAGCAGGAAACCCTGTTCGAATACACCGGCAACTACACCTCATTTGAGCTGCAGCGCGCCACCCGTTTGTCTCAGCAACAAGCGATGTACCAGCATCAGCAAGAGCGAGTCGCCCATCTTCAGCATTACATCGACCGTTTCCGTGCCAAAGCCACTAAGGCCAAGCAGGCGCAAAGTCGCATCAAAATGCTGGAGCGCATGGAGCTGATCGCCCCGGCCCACGTCGACAACCCGTTCCGCTTTAGCTTTCGGGCGCCGGAAGCGCTGCCCAACCCGCTGTTGCGGATGGAAAAAGTCAGCGCGGGCTATGGCGACCGGCTGATTCTGGATTCCATCAAGCTCAATCTGGTGCCCGGCTCGCGCATCGGGTTGCTCGGCCACAACGGCGCCGGGAAATCGACGCTCATTAAGCTGCTGGCAGGCGAGCTTCAACCGTTCAGCGGCGACATCGGCCTGGCCAAAGGCGTGCGTTTGGGCTATTTCGCCCAGCATCAACTGGAGTTCCTGCGTCCCGATGAGTCGCCGTTGCAGCACCTTGTCCGGCTGGCGGAACGGGAAACCGAACAACAGTTGCGCGACTACCTCGGCGGTTTTGATTTCCGCGGCGACAAGGTGACCGAACCTACCGAGCGTTTTTCCGGCGGCGAGAAAGCGCGGCTGGTGCTGGCGCTGATCGTCTGGCAGCGCCCTAACCTGTTGCTGCTCGACGAACCGACCAACCACCTGGATCTCGACATGCGCCAGGCGCTGACCGAAGCGTTGATCGACTTCGAAGGCGCGCTGGTGGTGGTGTCTCACGATCGTCACCTGATCCGATCCACCACCGACGATCTCTATCTGGTGCACGACCACAAGGTCGAGCCGTTTGACGGCGATCTGGAAGATTACCAACAATGGCTGCTGGATGCGCAGAAGCAGGATAACGCCGCGGAATCCGCCGCCAGAGACAACGCCGCCAACAGCGCGCAGTCGAGAAAGGATCAGAAACGGCGCGACGCCGAGCTACGCACGCTGACCCAGCCGCTGCGCAAGCAGATTACCCAACTGGAACAACAGATGGAGAAACTGCAAACCGCGCTGACGGCGGTGGAAGAGCGCCTGGCCGACAGCGGACTTTATGACGTCAGCCGTAAAAGCGAGCTGACCGAGTGTCTGCAAAAACAGAGCGCAACCAAAGCAGATCTGGAAAACGCCGAAATGGCCTGGCTGGATGCGCAGGAACAGCTGGAGCAGTTGCTGCGCGACGCTGAAAGTCAGGGCTAAACGTCCGGCTTCACGTTTGAACGGCGGGCGGAACAGCCCGCCGCTTTCTTCTTCATGCCAAATCATCAATGCCAGATCATCAGCACGCAGGTCGCCGTCAGCAACCCCATAGCGAGATTGAAAATCTTCCAGGCGCGCGGACTACGCAACAAGCGGCCGATCATCGCGCCGAATCCCAGCCAGATAACCCCAGCCACGAAATTAACGCCTACCATCGCGACGCTGATCGCCACCACCGAGCCCGCATAACCGTCGCCGGCCAGACTAAACCCCGCCACCGCGCCCAGCGCCATCAGCCAGGCCTTTGGATTGAGGAATTGCAGTAACCCGCCCTGATACAGTGGGATCGGCGCCGGCGGCGCGGTGTCGGTATCCAGCTTTTCATACGCCGCGGTGGCAATCTTCCACGACAGCCACAGCAGATACACGCTGCCCAACACTTTCAACGCCAGATGCAGCGACGGATAAAGCAGGATCAGGCTGCCCAGCCCCAGCGCCACCAGCAGCAGCATACTTTGCATGCCGACCATGATACCCAGCATCAGCGGCATGGAACGCCATACGCCAAAATTGGCGGCGGAGGCGGTAAGTAGCATATTATTAGGGCCGGGCGTAATAGCGGCGACCCACAAAAAACCGAGCATCGAAAGAAACAGGCTGAAGTGCTCCATGAAACGACAATCCTTTAACGGAAGGGACGTCACAACCTAGCAGCGCGGTGTGATGCAGACAAGCTTTTCACCGTGCCGCAACGGCTATCACGGCACCTTTTCATCATGGCTTTCTGGTTATGAATAATTCTTCTCAGCGTGGCACGTGTTTTCAGCCTTTACCGGGCGTGCGCAACCCGCACCTGCAGACCTTGCTGCCGCGGTTGCTTCGCCGCCATCCGGCCCTGAAGCCGGTGTGGCAGAAACTGACTATGCCGGACGGGGATTTTGTCGATCTCGCCTGGAGCGAAGCGCCGACTCAGGCGCAGCACAAACCTCGCGTGGTGCTGTTTCATGGGCTGGAGGGCAGTTTTCACAGTCCTTACGCCCACGGGTTGATGGCCGCCTGTCAGCGGCGCGGCTGGCTGGCGGTGGTGATGCACTTTCGCGGTTGCGGCGGACAACCCAACCGTCTGCCGCGCGCTTATCACGCCGGCGAAACCGAGGACGCTCGCTATTTCCTGCACTGGCTGAACCAGACGCTGGGTGCCGCCCCCACCGCGGCGGTCGGAGTATCGCTGGGCGGCAACATGCTGGCCTGCCTGCTGAGCCGTCAGGACGCGCCCGGCACGCTGAACGCCGCGGCGATCGTCTCCGCGCCGCTGATGCTGGAGCCTTGCAGCCGCCGTCTGGAGCACGGGTTTTCCCGCGTGTACCAATCGTATCTGCTTAATCTGCTGCGCCGCAGCGCTTTGCGCAAGCTTTCCGTCTACCCCGATTGCCTGCCCGTTTCCGCCGCGAGGCTACGACAAGTACGCCGCCTGAGAGAATTTGATGATCTGATCACCGCCCAGCTACATGGCTTTACCGATGCAACGGAGTATTACCGGCGCAGCAGCGCGCTGCCGCAGTTGTCGCACATCCGCCAGCCGTTGCTGATCATTCAGGCCAAAGACGATCCGTTCATGACGCCGGCCGTGATCCCCGATATATCGCAACTGCCGGCCAACATCGACTATCAACTGACGGAATGCGGCGGCCATGTCGGTTTTGTCGGCGGATCGTGGCGCAAACCCGAACTGTGGCTGGAACACCGTATTCCCGACTGGTTTACCCCTTATCTGGAGCAGAACGCATGATCATTCCCTGGCAAGAACTGGCGACGGAAACGCTGCAAAATCTGATTGAATCGTTCGTCCTGCGCGAAGGGACCGACTACGGCGAGCAGGAGCGAACGCTGGAAGAAAAAGTGGCTGATATACGCCAGCAACTGGCGCAGGGCGACGTGGTACTGGTGTGGTCGGAACTGCATGAAACCGTCAATATCATGCCCCGCAACCAGCTCAGCAGCGGTGAACGGTATCAGCCCTGAATCAATCGCTTAAAAACGTAAATTGGCGTGTCACCACGGTATAAACATGCTAACAATTATCAGATATCTCTGACCGGAGTTGGCGCCGTTCACCAGAGGTTGCCCCATTCACCGGAGGTTACACTCATGTCGCACCAGCATCCGATTATCGCGGTCACCGGCTCCAGCGGTGCGGGGACCACCACCACCAGCCTGGCGTTTCGCAAGATTTTCCAACAACTGAACCTTCGCGCCGCGCTGGTGGACGGCGACAGCTATCACCGCTATACCCGGCCGGAAATGGACATGGCGATCCGCAAAGCGCGGGATCTGGGGCGCCACATCAGCTATTTCGGGCCGGAAGCGAACGATTTCTGCCAGTTGGAACACACCTTTATCGAATATGGCCTCAGCGGCACCGGCCAGACCCGCAAATACCTACACACCTACGACGAGGCGATTCCCTACAATCAGGTGCCCGGCACCTTCACCCCCTGGGAGCCGATGCCGGAACCGACCGACCTGTTGTTTTACGAGGGGCTGCACGGCGGCGTGGTCACCGACCAGCACGATGTGGCGCAGCATGTCGACCTGCTGGTCGGCGTGGTGCCGATCGTCAACCTGGAGTGGATTCAGAAGCTGGTGCGCGATATCAACGAGCGCGGTCACTCCCGCGAGGCGGTAATGGATTCCGTCGTGCGTTCGATGGAGGATTACATCACCCACATCACCCCGCAGTTTTCCCGCACCCACATCAACTTTCAGCGCGTGCCGACGGTGGATACCTCTAACCCGTTCGCCGCCAAAGCCATTCCGTCAATGGACGAAAGTTTCGTGGTGATTCATTTTCAGGGGCTGGACCACATTGACTACCCTTACCTGCTGGCGATGTTGCAGGGCTCGTTCATTTCCCACATCAACACGCTGGTGGTGCCGGGCGGCAAAATGGGGCTGGCGATGGAACTGATCATGATGCCGCTGGTGCAGCGATTAATAGAAGGCAACCATATTGACTAAGCGACGCGGCGGAGCACCGAAACTCGCCGCCGCGTGCCTGACGATTTAGTCGAGCGCGATCACTTCGTGGCTGTGGGTGATCGTCACCGCTTTCTCCAGCATCAGCGCCACGGAGCAGTATTTCTCCGCCGACAGCGACACCGCACGCTCCACGGCCTTGTCGTTCAACCCTTTGCCGGTAACGATAAAGTGCAGGTTGATGGCGGTGAACAAACGCGGCGCTTCCTCACGGCGTTCAGAGGTCAGGCGCACTTCGCAGTCCGCCACATCGTAGCGGCCTTTCTGCAGGATAGACACCACATCAATGGCGCTGCATCCGCCTGCCGCCATCAGCACCATTTCCATCGGGCTGGGCGCTTTATCGCCGGCGTTGCCGTCCATCAGCAGTTGATGTCCGGACGCGGACTCGCCAAGAAACGTTAACCCTTCAACCCATTTCACCCGAGCCTGCATAAGTTTGCCCTCAATCAATTATTTTTGAAATTTTACACCGCTTATGTATAAAAAAGTCTGATAATCAGAGCTTAATCATGCTGAAGCGAGACAACACAAGACACTACACTCAACCTGTGTTACAAACGAAGGCGTAAACCGGTGTGCGTTGAGCCTCTGCCTGACCAGCCGCCGGCTTACTGGCGTCATCCGATATACCCTCAATAATTCGATTGCAGGAAAGCCAACGCGCCTGCAGCCTGAAGTATGACGGTTATAGACAGCCTCAGTATATTCCCTGACGTCATTCCGCCAGGACGGAATTGAATTATAACTATGTTATCACGCCGTACAGGGAACTCTGAGCCCTGTGATTTGCGCAGTGAATTACAACAGAGGATAACAGCGAATGGTTCTCGGCAAACCGCAAACAGACCCGACTCTCGAATGGTTCCTTTCTCATTGCCACATTCACAAGTACCCATCGAAGAGCACTCTGATTCATCAGGGTGAAAAAGCAGAGACGCTTTACTACATCGTGAAAGGCTCGGTTGCCGTGCTGATCAAGGATGAAGAAGGCAAGGAAATGATTCTTTCTTATCTGAATCAGGGCGATTTTATCGGCGAACTTGGTTTGTTCGAAGATGGTCAGGAACGCAGTGCGTGGGTCCGGGCGAAAACCGCCTGCGAAGTCGCTGAGATTTCCTATAAAAAATTCCGCCAGCTGATTCAGGTCAACCCGGATATTCTGATGCGGTTGTCCTCGCAGATGGCGCGACGCCTGCAGGTGACCTCGCAGAAAGTCGGCAACCTGGCGTTCCTCGACGTAACCGGCCGTATCGCGCAAACCCTGCTCAACCTGGCCAAGCAACCGGACGCCATGACCCACCCGGACGGCATGCAAATCAAGATCACCCGGCAGGAGATCGGTCAGATTGTCGGCTGTTCCCGCGAAACTGTCGGTCGTATCCTGAAGATGCTGGAAGATCAGAACCTGATCTCCGCCCACGGTAAAACCATCGTGGTGTACGGCACCCGCTGATTATCATCCACCGGATCAAAATCAGCCGGATCAAAAAGAGCGTGCCCAGGCACGCTCTTGTCGTTTTAGTGCAGAGAAAAGCCGTGGCTTACGCGCCTTTCACCACCTGCTCCACTGCTTTCCCGAACAGCGCCATGCCTTGATCGATCTCTTCCGGAGTAATCACCAGCGACGGCACAAAACGGATCACGTCCGGCCCCGCCACCAAAATCATCAACCCCAGGTCCGCCGATGCGGCCAGGAAATCCCTGGCGCGGCCATGCCAGGCCGGTTTCAGCTGCGCGCCCAGCAGCAGACCCATGCCGCGGATTTCGTCGAAAATATCGTACTGCGCATTAATGCGCTCCAGCGCAGACACAAAGCGCGCATGACGATCCACCACCCCGGACAGCACCTCCGGCGTGTTGATCACATCCAGCGCCGCTTCCGCCACCGCGCAGGCCAGCGGATTGCCGCCGTAGGTCGTGCCGTGAGTACCGACCGCCATCACCGACGCAATCTCTTCCGTGGTCAGCATCGCGCTGATCGGGAAACCGCCGCCCAGCGCTTTGGCGGTGGTCAGAATATCCGGCGTGATGCCGTAATGCATATAAGAGAACAGCTTGCCGCTGCGGCCCATGCCGCACTGCACTTCGTCAAATACCAGCAGCGCCTGATACTGATCGCACAGCTCGCGCACGCCGCTGAGGAAGGCCGGCGTAGCGGGCGTGATACCGCCTTCGCCCTGAATCGGCTCCAGCACCACCGCGCAGGTGTGGTCATCCATCACCGCTTTTACCGCGTCCAGATCGTTGAACGGCACATGCACGATGTCCGCCGGTTTCGGGCCGAAACCATCGGCGTATTTCGGCTGGCCGCCGACGGAAACGGTGAACAGCGTACGGCCGTGGAACGACTGATAAAACGAAATGATCTTGGTCTTGTACGGGCTATGGCGGGTAATGGCGTAATGGCGAGCCAGCTTGAATGCCGCTTCGTTGGCTTCCGCACCGGAGTTAGCGAAAAAGACGCGGTCGGCAAAGGTGGCATTGATCAGTTTGGTGGCCAAACGCAGCGCCGGTTCGTTGGTGAACACGTTACTGGTATGCCACAGGGTTTCGCCCTGCTCTTTCAACGCCGCCACCAGCGCCGGATGGCAGTGCCCCAACGCCGTTACCGCGATGCCGCCGGAAAAGTCGATATATTCCTTGCCCTGCTGATCCCAGACACGGCTCCCTTTGCCTTTTACCGGCACAAACTGCGCGGGTGCATAAACCGGAAGAATTACCTTATCGTAAGTATCCCGTGTTACTGCTGCTTTCTCTGTCGCCATTTGCTGCCCCGTTGTGATATCCGTGGTTTTCGAGTGAAAATATAGTCATTAAATATGCATAAAAAATCAAAAATACGCAATCATTAATCCGGTAATGCCGGATTTGCGCCCGCTATCCACCTATAAATCAAGGAAATTTCTCAGTAGCTGGTGTCCCTGCTGGCTGAGAATGCTTTCCGGGTGGAACTGCACGCCTTCCAGCGGCAGCGAGCGGTGACGCACACCCATGATCTCATCGATTCCGGCGTCGTTCTCGGTCCAGGCGGTCACCTCAAAACAATCAGGCAGCGAATCCTTTTCCAGAATCAGCGAGTGATAACGGGTGACGGTTAACGGGTTTGCCAGCCCGGCGAATACGCCGCGGCCAGCGTGCCGTACCGGCGAAGTCTTGCCATGCATCACCTGACGGGCGCGCACCACCCGCGCGCCAAACGCCTGCCCCAGCGCCTGATGCCCCAGACACACCCCCAAAATCGGCAACGTGCCGGCGAAATGGCGGATAGCCGCCAGCGAAATCCCGGCGTCATCCGGCGTACAGGGGCCAGGGGAAATCACCAGCCGTTGCGGCGATAACCGCTCAATGTCCGCCAGCGTCAGCGCATCATTACGCCTGACCAGCACCTCCGCCCCCAACTCGCAAAAATACTGGTACAGGTTGTAGGTAAAGGAGTCGTAGTTGTCGATAAGTAGCAGCATATCTTTATCTATCAGCGGGTGAATGGCGTTATGCTCGGTGCAGGCGTCATGTCTAACACAACATGATGCAGAATGAATGATGTCGAGTCTGAAGAGTTGAGACACGGTTGTCCAGATGCGAGCCTGAAACAGCCGGAGAAGGCAGTAAATGGAGAAGAAAATAAATAAAGAAATGGGTGCCAATACCGCGAAAAACCCGGCCATGCCATGGCCGGGGACGTTAAGAAAGGGAGCCGGCTGTCACCCGGTTTCATCACGCAACACCACCGGGTTGAATTTTTTCCGGAACTCGATGGGCGTAACGCCGGTATAACGTTTGAACATTTTCTCAAAATGGCTCAGGTCGCCATAGCCGCAATCCAGATAGAGATTGGTGATCCGGCTCATGGGGTGGCATTCCAGCCGCTGGCAGGCATAGAAAATGCGGGTCTGATTCAAAATCTGCTTAAACGACAGCCTGAGGCTGTGCTTGAGCAGATAGGAGAGATGCGACGGGCTGATGTGGGAATTCTCCGCCAGCTCAATCAGCGTCACCTCCTGCTGGAAATGTTCACCCAGATACAGTAACGCCTTGATCACCGACGGGTGAAACTGCTGCAGAGCGTCCTGATCGCGGCTGAGCACCGCATCGCACAATGAACGGTTAATCCGTTGCCGCTCGCCCGACGCCTCCAGCTCAGTTCGTGTCACGATTTGCGGCAGAATGCTACTGGCCTGCGCCAGGTCGATCTCGGCGTCGTCGCTGAGCATCAACAGCCGGGCGACACTATGCCACAGTTGCCGCACGTTGCCGGGCCAGTCGTAATGATGCAGGTGAAACAGCACCTCGGGATGCAATGTCTGCCGGACGGACTGACGGTACGCCTGCCAGGCGGCATGAACCAGTTCGGCGATATCCTGCGTTCTGCCTTTCAGCGCCGGCACTGACAGCGACTGGCAGCCAAATGCCGACACCAGCTGCGCACCGGGTTGCGCCGGCGACGCACGTTGCTCGGTCAGCGTCGCAATCAGCCCAAACACCAGACGCAGCTCGCTCCGCCGGGCATGTTCCACCCGAAGCAACGCCAGAGCCTTCTGCTGCTGCTGTTCGGTTAGCGTATCAAAACCAGGAATACACAGGGTCAACCGACGATCGTCGGGAATCGCGGCAAGAACCTGTTCCAGCCGTTTGATGGGATCACCTTCGCCACCCAATTCGACATAGCGCCCCTGCAGCGCCTGTAGTCTGGCGCGAATATAGCCGGTGATTTCAGACAGATCCGCGCCCGGCTCGCCAAAAAGCAGAATAGGCCTGCCGGATAACATCAACCGATCAATCCGGTCACGCAATACCGAAGGCAAAAAGATAAATTCCGGGATATGTCGCCCCACCGAATAGCCCGTGAAGGGTATTTTTTCGGCAGGAATACTTTTTAGTTTACCAGGTAGTATATTTTCTGTTTTCACGGGAAAATCCTTTATTCAACTCCTGCCAGTGCACATTCCACAATAAAATGCGCCCCTTTATAAGAAATGACGTGGCTTCTGCGACACGACCAATCTTATTCAAACCGTTATTTCGACAATGGAAATGAATCCGCAGATTCGGTCGACAGACTCTCTGGACAAACCCTGGTAAAAATAATGTAAATCCCTTTACTGATTTTTTATTCATTATCACCGTTGTATCGGGATAAAAATAAATGCATTCCCTGCCGGTATTAAATTCAGCCTAATAAACATTCAACGTAATTTTATCGTTGAATAGATCATCATTATTTTTATACAACCACTCTTATCACAATGATAAAAATGAGTTCATTCTAAAAACCATTAAAATATTATTTTCTATATCTACATTCATATTTTATTCGCATCACGCAGAACCAGCATCTGATATAAATCAGCAAAAAGAAATGCGATATATTTATACTCATCGGAATTAACATCACAGGGTGCGTGATCATGTGACTGCAGCACGAGATTCTCCTCGGTGACCTCAAAGAACTTTGCAAATTTATACAGAGTCTGTCGGGAAATCGGCTTACCTAACTCCGCTCTTTTTATTGTAGAAATAGAGATATAACACTTTGATTCAAGGCTTTGTTCTGACAGTTCCTCCTGACTTAATTTTTTTTTAACCTGAGGTCTTTGATCACTGCTGTGTTCACCATAAATCCGTTGTTAGACATACATTCCCCTCTGCAATCAAAATCAATACACCTTTTCATGGTTTCGTCTTAAAACACCAGACCACAATAAAGCATACCAACTAGTTATGATGTGAATTCACCAAACGTAATATCCCCTGATTTTGACAACACAATTAACACCAGACTACATTTAATTATTTATTTTTTATTATAAAGAAATGGTGCATGACCATTCGGTCATGCACCATTATCGATTAGCTCAGTACGCCGGACAGCGCGCCCTGGCCTGCTTTTTTCAGCAGATTCAGCGCCTGGCCCCAGAACGCCGGATTAACGCCGGACGCTTTGGCTTCGGCAACACGGTTAGCGCGATTAACATTCTGTGCTTGGGTTGGAAGTTTCATGGTTATTTCTCCTTGAGTGTATTTGCATTACGTTTTGGGGGTATCCCCAGGTTAATGCCACCGACTGGCGGCAAAGCTAAAAAACGGTATGGTTCGCAAGCCGATATTAATAGGCATGCCAGCTGCGCAGCGTGCCGATGGTGACCGGCATGACATCGCTGACGTCAATGGTGTAGCGATACAGTTTGCGCGCAGCGGTGAGGCGTTCTTTCGGGTTGAAGAATTCCAGCACCACATCCCAGCAATCCGATTCCGGACGGCTGACCGGGCTACGTTCCGCGCCGATCTTGTTCAGGAATAACCCTTCGGCGAACGCGTCGTCGAAGATTTCCTTCATCTGATAAGCGTTGGTGGCCGCATAGTTAATGGCGCGCTCATTCGAGTCGTAACCCCGGTTACGCAGTTCGTAATAAATGCGGTTGATGAAGTTGACCAGTTCCTTGGATTTCGGCGTGCCGACGGCGCTTTCCCCCATCAGCATCTTGGAAATATCCTGGGATTCCCAGTTGAACATGCCGCGTAATACCGGGCTGATGGTGGGGATCACCTGGCCGTTAAACAAACGGGTTTCGCCGCTGATAATCCCGGCGATGGAAACACGCTCCACACCTTTGGTTTCCTGCTCGTACAGGAATTCCACCAAACGGGCATATTCCAGCACCGCGAACTGCGCATCCGGTTTAATGGCATAGACCGGAATGCCGTCAATTTTCAGCGTCCAGATAAGCGCGTTGGATTGCTCCGCATTATCACCGGTATTCAAATGCTCGGCCATTTGCACCGGATCGAACGGGTAACCGCTTTTATTTCCCATCACCTGGGTAAAATAATCCAGCCGCGCCTCGGTGCCGAAGTCATAGCCGACCTGACCGATGACAAAGATCTTTTCCTGATCGCGAACCGTGCGCGCATCCAGCAACGAGGATTGCGGCATAACCCGCCGGGCCGGCGCATGAACATAGTGATTGGCTGCCGGATCGCTGATTTTCGATAACGACAGGCCGGTGGCGCGCGACGGGGCGCTCGCTTCCGGACTCAGGCTGGAAGGCTCCAGCACCGCATCGTCGTCCAGCTCGACATCCTGAATGTCCTGGTGGGCGTCGATAATCGAGGGAACCAGCAGCTCCACGGCGGCGGGTTCAACCATTTTCTCTTCAGTTGACATGGTGATGATCCTTTTTGGTGGTTGGTGATAGAATTCCTGTGCTATTTGCCGGAATAATTTCTGAATATTTAATCGGTATACAACAGACTCCCGATTACCTGCCGTTGACAACATGAGTGGGGTGGCCGTATTAAACAGCACGTCCCGAATCATTTGCGACGCACGACGATCGTTTGCTACATTCATCGCCCTCATGATTAATGCCGAAACCGCCGACACCACCGGGGCAGAAAAACTGCTACCAGATACAACAGACAGATCATAATTCGGCGTAGCAACAGGGATTGATACACCAGATGCCAGCAACATTTTCTTTCTCAGTTTCACCCCGTAGTTATTAAATGAGGCGGGCAATCCCTCTTTATCACAAGCGCCGACGGCCAGAACAAAATCCATCGACGCCGGTAATGATTCGCTATTACGGCCTTCATTACCGACGGCCGCGATAATTAATACGCCTTCTTTTTCACAATCGCCGACGGCTTTACGTAATTCATCCGTCCCCTGGCCATTAACCGATAATGACGCGCCGCTGACGTTGATAATATTACATCCCTTTAAACGAGCATCACGAATGGCTTTTGCCAGCGTCCGCTCGGAGCAGCCATGAATATTGCCCCATTCGTCTTCATGAAAGACGGGAATACTCAGTAAGGTTGCCGCCGGTGCGATGCCAACGCCCTTTCCGCCGATAATACTACCCACTGCCGTACCGTGTGAGGTGCTTTTATTTGTCTGAGCAGAAAGGCATTCAATATTTAAATGATTTAATATCGGATGCTGGCAATCAATGGCGCCATCAATAATACCGATTTTTATTCCTTCTCCATTTATCCCCAATTGCTGTAAATCAGAAAGTGGGTTATTCAATAATGCATTATGAGTGTTCGACGGGTGCATCATCATTCTCTTTCCTGAATATGGAATTTAAAATCCCCGGTGTTTATATACCATTCCATTTGCAAGAGAATAACAACCGTGATTATCGCACAAGTTATCAACAATCATTCCGGTTATATTTTCTTTCACTCTGGAACTGGCGCAGAACATTCACACAGCAAATACGGTATTTCTCAATAAATGCTCGTCATCGATTTATCGTTTAAAAACGCCCTGACAAGTTGCTTATTTATCTTAGGCTAATAAATTTATAGTAGCCTTACTTAAAAGATATTTTGGTATCACTTTAGTATCAGTTTTATCAGTGCTATGTAGCTCAATAGGTTACATAGTACTGATAAATAAAATACTGAACGTTTGCTGAATAACACCTCTTTTTTTAAACGGATAATTATTCATACCAATGTGGCGAATACCTGTTCCGGATAAAACCGGAGTCACCCGCAACTCCGGTATTTCCCGCTTCTCAGCCAAAAGCACGTTTGGCTTTCGCCAGATAGTCCTTACGGTCTGCCAGACCATTCAGGCCACCATTAATCCGACGCGTAATGCCATTGATGTCATCCTGATCGGCCAGCGCGCTCAGTCCGTTCTTTTTCCAGAACCAGATCGCCGCCGCCACCGACACCGCCGGGTTCTGGCTGATCAAATCCGGGTTCGTCACCAAATCCTGGCCGATAGCGCTCCCGCAGGCGCGGTAATTGTCACGCCCCGTCAGCTGAATCAACCCCCGACCGCGGTACTTCCAGCCGTCTCCCGTTTCCGTCGCGCCATTGCCCAGCCGATTGGCGTAAACAATATTGGCGATCGACTCCGGCTTGCGTTCACACTGCGCGGCCATCTCATCGGTGGTGAAATAACGCCCAAACACCGAACGCAGCCCTTTGGCGCTGTAGTTCAAATTCTCCACCCGCGCACGCAGCTCATTACTTTCATGCGCGATTTGGGCGACAAAGTGCGCGAAACGCAGCGGAGTATTGATCTCCGCCGCATTGCACTCCTGCTGCAACGCAGGCAGGAATAGCGCAAGATCGTCCGCACTGGCCGCCGTCATTATCTTTTTTAATTTTTCCTGGCTGATTTCAAGAGTCATCGGTTTTCCTCCTCAATTGCTGACGCTGCCAGTTTGCAGAGGAAACACGCTCCCTCTCTTGGGTAAACATCGGCAAAAAGCAGGGGAACATGCAGCAAACCCGGAGAAAATAAGGACATGCTGAGCCAGCCCCCGGCAGCACGCCGGGGACGGGAAAGAGAAACGCCGTGGGCAATGCCCGCACGGTGCGGGCACATTGAGAAGAGGCGCTTATTGAAAAGGCGTCTGATGTTCGACCAGTTCCCACACCAGATAGCAAAGAAACGCGCAGCCAACCACGACTAGCACCATCGTCATGCCTTCCGGCCCCATACGGTCCATCATGAAGCCGATGCCAATCAGACCGGCGATGCCGCCAAGGGAATCCATCATGGTGTAGCTCATGTTGGCCGACATCTGCTGCTGCGGATGAAAGCGATCGCCTATCAGCGACAGGCCGATGCTGTAAACGCCGCCCATACTGCCGCCCCAGACATACAGCAGCACCAGCGTGGTACCGTAATCGGCATACACCGCCAGCGCCAGAAACACCGCGCAAACCACCGAGCAGAAAATACAGAACACCACGATCCACTGCCGGTTCACCCAGTCCGACAGCAGGCTGACCAGCATCCCGAGCGTGACGCTACCCAGCATGAACATGGTCATCAACAACGATGCCCGCTCCTCCGTCAGCCCGTCGCTGATGCCATACAGCGTCAGGAAGTTGGGCAAACCGTAGAAACTGACGCCGCCGACCAGCGCGGACACCAGAATGGCGCGGGCATGGCGGCAGACAAAGCGAAAGCGCACCGCGGACACCGTTCCCGACAGGGGGTTGATATGGGCAATCCACACCAGCAGCAGCGCGCTCAGGCTGAGCAGTGCAGTCAGCCAGAACCGCTGCGGCATGGAAACCTGGGTCAGTTGCAGCAATACCGGTCCCAGCGCCACTCCCAGCGACAGCGCGGCGGAAAACAACCCCATGATGACGCCGCGTCGGCGCAACGGCAGTTGATTCAGCCAGGTCTGCAACAGAATCAGCTGCATCCCGGTACACAGGCCGTATCCCAGAATGCTGACCAGCCAGCCGGGGTAGAATTGCTGCCACGCCATACTGGCGCACAGGCTGGCGCGCAACAGCACCAGCAGCAGCGTTGACCACATCAGTCCCATCCGCTGGATAATGCGGCTCAACCGCTGGTGGAACAGCAGCACGCCAATGATTTCACAGGCCATCGCCACGCCGATCCACAGATTGTTATGGCCCTGCAGGTTCATCAGCACCGGAATGGTGACGTAATTGATGCCGGAAACCAGTTGGATCAGGAAGGTCTGCATGATTAGCAGTATCGGCAATAAACGCGGCATCATAGCGCCTCCGGATATTTAGGCACCTGCCAGCTCAGTAACAGCTGGCCGTGCGTCGCCTGACGGATCGTCACCTGTGCGGATTCCGCCTCCGTCTGCCAGCGCAGAAAACGCTGCCACCAGTCCGGATCTTCGGCCACTGCACCGTCCGGCTCGCCACATCGCGTCAATCGAACATCCAGCACCCAGTGCAGCAACGCCTCTTCCCTTTGGCTCACCTCGATCGTCAGCGGCTGCTGCGCCAGTTGCCGCCACAGTTGAAAACTCTGTAGCCAGAAATGCTGGCAACAGTCCGGTGAGAAATGCGCCTCCAGCGTTTTGTCCGTCGTAATCGCCAGCACCGAATTCGGACAGGGAAGCAGCGACGGCGCCGCGTTTCGCCACCATTCGTCCAGGTTTGCCTGCTGTGCCTGGACGCTTCCCGACGGCAAAGGATCGGCAGCCGTTGCCGTGGGATACGCCGGCGGCCGTTGATGATCGCCGCCGCGCAGGAATAGCAACGGCAACGGCCAGTCATACAATCGTTCCAGTTGCGAAGGCGATGCGGCATGCAGTAGCGCGTGGTAAGCCTGTTCACGGCTTGCCAACTGCACGCGTACCTGCTGGCTGCTGCGCCGCATCCACCATACCGCCAGCCCGACAACCAGCCCGAGAAACAGAATGGTGCTGATCGCTTTGCGAAATACCTGATTGAGCGCCTCCAGCCGCTGATAAAAGCTCGATAGCTCCAGATCCATCGCCAATACACCGCGAAACGCGCCTTGCCGATCATAAAAAGGCGCGTAGGCGCTGATGAAAGAGCCCCATTCATCCCGATACGGCTGCGCCGACACCGCGGTTTTGTGCTCCCGCAGTGCCTCAACCAGCTCCGACGGCGCATTGTCATACACCTGCATCAACGCCGGCGGCAAGTCCGGCTGGCCGTCGCCATCGTTGTCATTTTGCGGGCTGGGGTTCACTACAAACCGCACCTGGTCCTGATCCAGCACGGTGGTATAGATGTAGCGCACATCCTGCGAGGCCTGTCGAATGCGTTCCAGTTGCACCGCCAGTTGCTGATACACCGGGTCATCGCGCTCGGTGCGCGCGCTAATGTCCTGATGTAACTCGCCAGACAGCGTGGAGGCCGCCGCCCGCACGTTCGACAGCAACCCGATTTTGATCTCCTGCTCCAGCGTACTGATCGACTTGTGGTAGACCATGTAGGTGGAGAACCCCAGCAGCCCGATAAAAATCAGGCTGGCGAACAGCGCTTCCGCCAGCGCCGTACGTGAAGGTGAAGCGCTCATAGTGTAATCCCCCGTATAACCAGCACGCCGCCAATCGCCAGGAACCCCAGAGGAAAGGCCAGACGACAACGCTGTATCAACAGATCGTCCTCCACGCCGTTTGCCTGGCGATGGTGGGCGAAAATAATCAGTAGGATCGCCGCGAAAATACTGCCATACCCGGCGATGATCATCTGGTCGATGACCGTGGTGTAAGGTAGCCGCGGCAGAATATTGCTGGTGTAAAACGCATAGGCCACCACCGTCAGCATCAGGGTGAACGAGGTCTGCAAACGCTCGGAGAAAGACTCCAGCCAGAACACGCTCCATGACGCGGCAATGATCAGCCCCAGCGGCAGAATAAAACTCCACAGGTAGTAAGACGGGTTGCGAACGGCGTCGATCCGTACCGTAATGCGGGAGAACTCATTCTGATTGGGCTGCACGCTGCTCAAATGGTCGTAACGGATATCGCTGATGTGGGTCGAGGCTTTGCCCCGGATCCACCATTCGTCGATCTCTTCGTTATCAATATTCTCGGTGTAGACCTGTATATCGCTGAACCGCAGTTGCTGGTTGTTATAGGAAAAAGGCTCCAGTTCCAGCACGAATTGTTGACGATCGAATGGAAACAGCCGGAAGTCCATGTCATTGCTGAACGAGCCCAGAAAACGGGCGTTATAAATAACCCGCCCGTCGGGAAACAGCATCAGGCGCTTATTGCCGGTGTCCGGGCTGCCGACCACGTTGATGAATTCCAGCGCCGGCACCCATAATCCGTTATTGATCCACCGCTCGATCTGGGTGTTTTCGACAATCAATGGCTTATCGCCCGGCGTTTTGCGCGGTTTGCCGGTCCACTGCGCCACGATGTAGCCATCGACCTTGTAGGTCTGCTCCAGCGTGTTCACGCCGTAGATCTTATTGATAAAAATGCTCACACTCACATCCACCGGGCGGGCATCCGCCGCGTTATCCGCCGGCGCGGACCACGCCGGCAATCCCAGCAGCAACAAAACAAGTCCGCAGCATGACCACAGAATCCGCATCTCACACCTCCCCGACCGACGGAAAAGCGCCGGGTTGACCCAACGCCCACAACAGGTTATCCACCAGCGCCCGATGGCAATGCGGTAGCACTACCAGATGGCAGAAAAGCACAGACTTTCCCTGCACCATCAGCTGTTCGCTGGACAACGAGAAACGTTCGATAATGGACGGACTGGGCGCGCTGAACTGCACCATCAGCGAGCCGCTGATTAGCGGCTGCAGCAACAATCGCTCGCGGCCAGGATCAAGCCGTTCAAACAGATATCGAAATTGCTGGTGAGCGTAACGCTGTATCTCGTGACAGCGGCGAATCATCTCCCGCTGCCCCGGTTCGCCGAGGCGACACAGCTGATTCCACAGCACCACCGCAGACAGGCCGGGCCGCGACCCGGACAAGGTCGCATCTCCGCTGCCGATATAGTTCGGGCGGCTGAGCGCCACCGCGCGATACGGCTCCGACAGCATCACGACGCCGCACGGCCACGGCATGCTCAGCCATTTGTACGGACTGGTGCAGATGGAGTGCAGCGACGCCGCCTGCGCATCAATCGCCAGCCGACGCCCTTCCGGTTCCGGCCAGAACGGCAAGTAACTGGACGACAGCGCGCCATCCACATGCACCCAGTAACTGCGCTGCTGCGGCGTATTCGGCGGCAGCAGTTGCCGGAGCCGCGCCGTAATCAGCGACCAGTCGTCACAGGAACCGCTGAAGGTGGTGCCGCTGGTCAGACAGACGATCACCGGCCGTCGGTAGCGATGAAAAAACATCACCAGTTGCAGCAGGCTCTCCACATCGATTCGCCCGGCGTCGTCGCACGGCACCGCCCGCGGCCACACACCGGCGTTAATGGGGCAGCGCCCCAGCTGTGGGCCGGCTTCGGCGGGCGTCGCCAGTTGCAACACCCGGCAGGCTTTAGCCAGCGAATAGTGGCTGCGCTCGGAATACAGCACCACCGGCGCGTAGCGCGCCCGCGTCATGGCCGGCCAGTGCGTGGTGCTCGCCCCGCACAGAAAATCGCGCGCATTCCACAGCGCGAACAGGTTGCCTTCGGTCGACCCCATCGCGGTCAGGTACCCCCAGTACGGCGACGGCAGGTTCCACAGCCGGGCGTAATAATCCAGCACCGCCCGTTCAAAACGCTTGCTGTTAACCTGGTAGGCACCGGGCTCCATGCTGTCCCCCAGATTCAGCAGATTCATGTCCAGCAACGGGCGCAATACGGTGTCGAACTCACCCTGTTGGTTGGTCTGAAACCCGGCGAAATGTCGCCGCTGCTCCTCCATGCGCGCGGTGTAGGCCCGCAAAATTCGCCTTCGCACCACATCGTGTACGCCTTCAGCCAAAATCGTTAATTCATCAATCGGTTGCATATTCTCTCCGTCTGCTCATTTCAGCGATAAAGGCAGGGTAAGGAATCGCCCGGTTGGCGAGCGCGGCTGTTCAGCGTGGAAATACGGCGAAATGCGGGAGAGAGGGAGCTGACGTCGGCAACGAGGTCAGTTAGCGGGTCATCCGGCGTGCAAGTGACCGGTTTCACAGTTCATTCCAAACCAAAACCATGAAGAGTGACTAAACAGTCACTCCTGCTTCCGTTATGGGAACACGTTACCGTGAGCCTGCTCAAAACTATTAAAAAATCTCTTCGATCCAGATAATGAAATGGCATTTCAATTATTGAATTGTTCGATTTTTACACTAAGACTGAGTTTGGCTGCCGACATACTTTGATATTTCTTACCAATGCATGCCGTTTTCAGCCTCAATACGGGCGCAGGGAATAACACATGCCCACAACATATTTATGGTTTAGAGAAAAGGAACACACGCTATGAAATCACTGATTACCCCGATTACCGCTGGACTGCTACTGGCGCTCAGCCAACCGTTGCTGGCCGCCACCGACACCGGTGGCTACGCCGTTACGGCAGGGGGCAACGTTACCGGTGCCGTCAGCAAAACGGCGACGTCGATGCAGGATATCGTCGATATCATCGCCGCGGCCCGTCTGGATGCTAACGGTAAAAAGGTGAAAGGCGGCGCGTACCCGCTGGTCATCACCTATACCGGTAACGAAGATTCGCTGATCAACGCCGCGGCGGCCAATATCTGCGGCCAGTGGAGCAAAGACGCCCGCGGCGTGGAAATCAAGGAATTCACCAAAGGCATCACCATCATCGGCGCCAACGGTTCTTCCGCCAACTTCGGTATCTGGATTAAGAAATCCTCCGACGTGGTGGTGCAAAACATGCGTATCGGCTACCTGCCGGGCGGCGCTAAAGATGGCGATATGGTCCGCGTTGACGATTCGCCGAACGTCTGGGTTGACCACAACGAACTGTTCGCCGCCAACCATGAATGCGACGGCACGCCGGACGGCGACACCACCTTTGAGGCCGCGGTGGATATCAAGGGAGCTTCGGATTACGTCACCGTATCCTACAACTACATCCACGGCGTGAAGAAAGTCGGTCTGGACGGTTCCAGCAACAGCGACACCGGTCGCAACATCACCTATCACCATAACCGCTACAACGACGTCAACGCCCGCCTGCCGTTGCAGCGCGGCGGCCTGGTGCACGCTTACAATAACCTGTACAGCAACGTGACCAGCTCCGGCCTGAACGTGCGCCAGAACGGTCAGGCGTTAATCGAAAGCAACTGGTTCGAAAACGCGGTGAACCCGGTGACGTCCCGTTATGACGGCAAGAACTTCGGCACCTGGGTGCTGAAAAACAACAACATCACCAAACCGGCCGACTTCTCTACCTACAGCATCACCTGGACGGCGGACACCAAGGCTTACGTCAACGCGGACAGCTGGACCTCCACCGGGACTTTCCCGACGGTGGCCTACAGCTACAGCCCGGTGAGCGCACAATGCGTGAAGGACAATCTGGCTAACTACGCCGGCGTGGGCAAGAACCTGGCAACGCTGACCAGCGCAGCCTGTAAATAATCCGGCAGCGAAGGCCAGGCATGAAAAGCAGCCCGGCTGACGCCCTATCACCGAGCGGGCCACACGCCCGCTCTTTTTTTGCGGCACGTATTACGCGTGGTCGCTATAAGTCCGATGCGGAATAAGTCCGATGCGGAATAAGCCTGATACGGAACGCTACGGACAGGGCGAGTTGCCTTATACCGATTTTCAAGCCAATTTGATAATTAATCATCTTTTAATTATCAAGCGTTATGACTAAGTGGTCAGAACTCCGGCCACTAAAAGTGACGCCTGTCAAAATTTGTAAAAACATAATCACCACTAATAATGAAATTACGTTTCAACTATTGAAACGTCTCCTTTTTGAGCTAAAACTGAGCGCGGGTTGATTCGTGCGATTCGGTTTTACTTATCTATCTCCCAACGCATTCGAGTGGCAGGAAAGCGGTTAACGCACCTGCGACGTGGAGCGATGGGATCCCCTGCCGCACCAACCCACAACCAAGGGCATGTGGAACGATAAATGCCCATATCACATTTTTCAAAAACAGGAATATTACTCATGAAATCATTCATTGCACCGATTGCCGCCGGTCTGCTGCTGGCTTTTAGTCAATCCAGTCTGGCTGCGACTGGCGGTTACGCCACCACTTCCGGTGGTAACGTGACAGGGGCTGTCAGCAAAACCGCAGCATCCATGCAGGACATTATCGATATCATCGATGCCGCCAAAGTCGATTCCAAAGGCAAGAAGGTGAAAGGCGGCGCGTACCCGCTGGTCATCACCTATACCGGTAACGAAGACAGCTTGATCAACGCCGCTGCCGCCAACATCTGCGGCCAGTGGAGCAAAGACGCCCGCGGTGTGGAAATCAAAGACTTCACCAAAGGCATCACCATCATCGGCGCCAACGGTTCTTCCGCTAACTTCGGTCTTTGGATCGTGAACTCCTCCGACGTGGTAGTGCGCAACATGCGTATCGGCTACCTGCCGGGCGGTGCCCAGGATGGCGATATGTTCCGTATCGACAACTCGCCGAACGTCTGGCTGGACCATAACGAACTGTTTGCCGCCAACCACGAGTGTGATGGCACCAAAGACGGCGACACCACGTTCGAATCCGCCTTTGACATCAAGAAAGGCGCAACTTACGTCACCATTTCCTACAACAACATCCACGGCGTGAAGAAAGTCGGTCTGGCAGGGTTCAGCTCCTCTGACAGCGCCGAACGCAACATCACTTACCACCACAACATCTACAACGACGTCAACGCCCGCCTGCCGTTGCAGCGCGGCGGCAACGTACACGCCTACAACAACCTGTACACCAACATCACCAGCTCTGGTCTGAACGTACGTCAGAACGGCAAGGCGCTGATCGAAAACAACTGGTTCGAAAACGCGGTCAACCCGGTGACGTCTCGTTACGACGGCAGCAATTTCGGTACCTGGGTGCTGAAAAACAACAACATCACCAAACCGGCTGATTTCGCCACCTACAACATCACCTGGACGGCGGATACCAAGGCTTACGTGAACGCAGACAGCTGGACTTCCACCGGCACTTACCCGGCTGTGACCTACAGCTACAGCCCGGTCAGCGCGCAGTGCGTGAAGGACAAACTGGCTAGCTACGCCGGCGTCGGTAAAAACCTGGCCGAGCTGACCAGCGCTGCCTGTAAATAATCGGTTCTCATCAGCCACGCTGATGCCTGGAACCCCCATCCGTCCGGCAAGCCCGGACGGATGGCGGAACGACTATAGAGCGGGAGAGCGACATTCGCTCGCCCGCTTTTTTATCTAGCCGTGTCCCACCGTGACAGGACACGATCCGGCATATGGAGCAAGCCATTATGAAACATACCCTTCTGTTTGCTTTACTGTTCAGCACCAGCGTCCTGACCGTTCAGGCCGCCAGCACCGCCGCCCCCGACCTGAAAGGATTCGGAACCGAGACGGTCGCCGGCAGCGGCGGAAAAATCATCCGCGTGACTACGCTGGACTCCGGCGGCGCCGGTTCGCTGCGTGAAGCGCTGGCCACCAAAGGCCCGCGTATTATCGTGTTTGAAGTCGGCGGTATTATCGACCTGGACGAAAAAGATATCCGGCTCGCCGAGCCCTACGTCACTATCGCCGGCCAGACCGCGCCATCGCCGGGCATCACGCTGGTCAAGGGCGGCATGATGATCACCACCCATGACGTACTGGTGCAACATATCCGTTTCCGCATCGGCGATAACGGCCACGCCAAGAAGAGCGGCTTTGAAAAAGACGTGTCGCTCTACGGACCAAACGCCTACAACGTGGTGGTGGACCACTGCAGCTTTGCCTGGGGCACCGACGAAAACCTGTCGGTTTCCGGGCCGCGTTACGACGGCCCATCCGGCACGGCTCATAACGTCACCTTCTCCAATAACATCATTGCGGAAGGCCTGTACGACTCCAGCCACTCCAAAGGTATTCACTCGATGGGTACGCTGGTCCACGATAACGTGACCAACGCGGCAATCATCGGCAACCTGTATGCCCACAACAACGAACGCAACCCCTGGTTCAAGGGCGCCACTACCGGTGTGGTAGTCAACAACCTGATCTACAACCCAGGCATCTGGGGTATTCGCATCGGTGCGATACAGAGCGAGTGGGAAGGCCGCTCCCTGCCGGTTAACGCCAAAGTGGCGATCGCCGGTAACGTGATGTATCACGGCGCCAACACCAAGTCCGGTCTGTCGCTGGTCGGCAGCAACACCACCGGCGGCGATGTCTGGATGAGCGACAATCTGGCCTTCGACAAAGCGGGCAAAGCCGTGGCGCAAACCTCCGGCACCGGCATCAACCTGCTGAAATCCGCGCCGGTATGGCCCACCGGGCTGACCGCCATCAGTTCCTCGTCGGTGGCTAATCAGGTAACGCAGCATGCCGGCGCTCGCCCGAAAGATCGCGACGCGGTGGATAAACGCATCGTCAGCGACTTCCAGAAACGCAGCGGTACCTTCGTCAACAGCCAGAGTGAAGTCGGCGGCTATCCGACCGCGACTGCGACCAAGCGCACCCTGACAGTACCAAGTACTAACGTTGACGCCTGGCTGCAGCAAATGGCCAAAGATCTGGAATAACGGTTCATTGAAGTAACGCCTTACCGGCGAATGCCAGTTACGCTACGTGGCTGGCATTTAGCATGTTATCGGCTGGAACATATTATTGTCTTGGTACGAGTTATTGTCTGGTACATGCTATTGGCCGGTACAGGCGCAATAACCGGGCAAGGAAAGGCGTGAGCGGACGCGTAGCGCCGGTTGAAATAAAAAATCCCCTTACCGTTCAACGGCAAGGGGACAGAGTTAACCTCTCATCAGGACATGTCAGGTCAGTAAACGGTTATTTCTTAATGATTTTCGCCGACTGAATCACAATCGGTTTGGAAGGCACGTTCTGATACGGCCCTACATTTTCTGTCTGGACCTGAGAAATCTTGTCAGCCACTTCCATGCCTTTCACCACTTTACCGAATACGGCGTAGCCAAAATCACGCTGGCCGTGATCCAGAAAAGCGTTGTCCGCGACGTTGATGAAGAACTGGCTGGTAGCGCTGTCTTTTTCGCTGGTGCGCGCCATGGAAATGGTACCGCGCAGGTTACGCAGGCCATTGTCCGCTTCATTCTTGACCGGCGGATTGGTGGCTTTCTGTTTCATATCGCTGCTGAAACCACCACCCTGAACCATGAATCCCGGAATGACACGGTGGAAAATGGTGCCGTTGTAAAACCCGCTGTTGACATAATCAACAAAGTTTTTCACGGAAACCGGCGCTTTTTGGTCATCCAGAGCCAGTTCAATGTTGCCCGCAGAGGTGGTCAGCAACACATGGGTGGACGTGGTTGCGGCAAAAGCCGGTGAAAATGCGGTCAGCGAGAGTACGGTTACTACCGCTGCCAATATACGTTTTGACATGAAGAATTCCTTTTGAGGATCAACGACAGAAAGCGTACCGATTTTAAATAGCCACACCTTTCTGCGCCACCCATTTTACCTTTTTTTACGCGATCCCGACCACCCATTGGCGATAAAAAGAGCACTATTTGCGCTCTTAACCCCCAGATAACCTGTGATGGCGACAATCACGCTCCCCCGGCGCCGTACTCTTGCTACCGGGGGAGGTAAAAACCGTCAAAAGGAAGACGTCCGAAACGTCTTGTCAGTGCTTGCTCAGTGTATGGGCATCAATCCAGTCAAAGTTAATGTCTTCGCCCAAACCGGGACGCTGCGACAAATGGACATACCCTTCTTCATCCATCGGGTCGACCAGCGTATTCAGATAGGCCGCCGGTTCGTCATAGTTCAGGAACGGATGCAGCAGACCGCGTTCGTACCAGCGGCAGTTTTTAATCGCCCCCACCACCGCCAGATTCGGCGCGCCGTTGCCGTGAATTTCGCAATCCATGCCGAAAGCTTCCGCCAGATGTGCCACCTTGAGACACGGCGAAATCCCGCCCACGCCCTGCACCCCGGCGCGCAGAATGTCGCAGGCGCCTTCTTTCACCCAGTCGGCGCGGCTGAAGTATTTCCCGCCCAGGCTTTCCGGCCCGATGACGTCGATGTCCAGATTCTTGTTCAGCCAGCTGTAAGACGCCATGCTCTGCTCTTCCATCGGCTCTTCGAACCAGGTGAAGTTCAGTTTTTGCAGTTCACGACCGATGTACCGCGCTTCGCTGCGGCTGTACCAGTGGTAGCCGTCCAGCATCAGGCAGATATCCGGCCCCACCGCTTCGCGCACCGCCGCACAGGCTTTGACGTCCATTTGCGGGCTGGGCGCGAACGACACCGGCGGCATCCAGGTATGCAGCTTGATGGCTTTGTAGCCGCGCTTCACCAGCTTCTCGGCGAACTGACCGTACTCGTCCGGCGTGGACAGGCCGCCTTGCAGCTCGTCGCCGCACATGGTGCTGCCGTAAGCCGGCACTTTATCGCGGTAGCCGCCCAGCAGTTTATACACCGGCAGGTTCAGCGCGTGCCCGGCCAGATCCCACAGCGCCTGTTCGGCGATCGCCAGCGCCCGGTCGGTCAGTTGGTTGGCGCTGCCGCGCTGCCAGTGCACCAGATCCTGCCACAGCCGCTCACGATCAAACGGATCCTGCCCAATCAACACTTTGCGGAAAAAGCTGTTCACCACATACGGGCGGATCACTTCCGGCGGCGCAAACGCATAGCCTTTGTGGCCGCTATCGGCGGTGATGGTCAGCAACGCCATACTGGCCTGATGCTCATCGCCCGGATGGGAATGCCCGGCGCTGTCAGAGACGCGACGAGTGGGATAAGTGAAGACGGTGACGTCGATCGATTCAATTTTCACGTTGATTACCTGCCTGAAGGTGAAGCGCCTGCCAGCACGGGTTCTTATAGCCATAAAGAGAACGAATAGGGAATAAAAACACAGTGCCGATTTAATAAAATTGCGTTTTATTTTTATCGATTATTGAGGAAGTCTGCCGTGAGGTCATTAGGCAATTTATAACATTTGTGAAAATTATCCGCCCGATGATTATGCAATTGCCCTATTTACAAGCGTCCGCCCATCAAAACATAAAGCAGAACATAAAAAAAGCGCCGTTCCTGATAGGGAAAACGGCGCTGTCTGAACCGGTCTGGTAAAAAGCAGATTACGGGCGAGCCACGAATCCAACCACGTCATACACCTTACGCAGCGTTTCCTGCGCGCGGGCGCTGGCTTTCTGCGCGCCGTCACGCATGACCTGCTGCAGGAAAGCTTCATCATCGCGGAAGCGGTGATAACGCGCCTGCAACTCGCTCAGCATGCCGGAGACGGCATCCGCTACCGCACCTTTCAGGTGACCATACATCTGGCCGTCGAACGCCTTCTCCAGCTCGGGAATGGATTTCCCCGTCACCCCGGAGAGAATATCCAGCAGGTTGGATACGCCGGCCTTGTTTTGCAGGTCGTAGCGCACCACCGGCGGCTCGTCGGAATCCGTTACCGCGCGTTTGATCTTCTTCACCACCGATTTCGGATCTTCCAGCAGGCCGATGACGTTATTGCGATTATCATCCGACTTGGACATTTTCCTGGTCGGCTCCAGCAGCGACATCACCCGCGCGCCGGACTTGGGAATAAACGGCTCCGGAATACGGAAGATTTCGCCGTAAATCGTGTTGAAACGCTGGGCGATATCACGGCTCAGCTCCAGATGCTGTTTCTGATCTTCCCCGACCGGCACCTGATTGGTCTGGTACAGCAGGATATCGGCCGCCATCAATACCGGATAGTCGAACAGGCCGGCGTTAATGTTTTCCTCATAACGGGCGGACTTGTCCTTGAACTGGGTCATACGGCTCAGTTCGCCGAAATAGGTGTAACAGTTCAGCAGCCAGCCCAACTGCGCGTGCTCAGGCACATGCGACTGAACGAAAATCGTGCTCTTTTGCGGGTCGATGCCGCAAGCCAGATAGAGCGCCAGCGTGTCCAGCGTGGCCTTGCGCAGTTGCTGCGGGTCCTGACGTACGGTGATCGCATGCTGATCCACGATGCAATAGATGCAGTCAAAATCATCCTGCATGTTGACCCACTGACGTAACGCACCCATGTAGTTACCAATGGTCAACTCGCCTGACGGCTGTGCGCCGCTAAATACAATGGGCTTACTCATGTCATGCTTCCTGATCGTTTGAAAGGGGTAACCCGGCAAGGGTCAATAGATCCGCAAAGCGATCCAGCACCACGTCGGGGTGGCTCAGGGCGATCGCCTCGCCATAGTTATAGCCGTACGTCATGCCGACGCACGGGCATCCGGCGGCCCGCGCCGCCTG
Source organism: Dickeya dadantii NCPPB 898 (assembly GCF_000406145.1). Taxonomy (NCBI): domain Bacteria; kingdom Pseudomonadati; phylum Pseudomonadota; class Gammaproteobacteria; order Enterobacterales; family Pectobacteriaceae; genus Dickeya; species Dickeya dadantii. The sequence continues at coordinate 4,357,069 of NZ_CM001976.1, forward strand.
TATATCATTGCGCGAATCGCCGACGAACAGCAACTCGTTCGCGCGCAAACCGAGCTTGCCCAGCACCATGTACAGCGGCGCAGGATGCGGCTTCTTCTCGGTCACGTCATCGCCGCCGATGATCAGCGCGAAGTCGTCGCCGATCCCCAGCATCTCCAGCAACGGGGCAACGAACGGCGTCGGTTTATTGGTGACGACCGCCATGCGAAAACCGCGTTCGGCCAATTGGGTCAGCGTGTCCTGCACATCTGGAAACAGCTGGCTACCGCTGTCCACCGTGCGGGCATAATACTTATCGAACAGCGAACGGGTATCCTGAACCTGCCGGGCCGTCGGTTCCATACCCGCCCAGCGCAATGCGCGCTCCACCAGCACATCGGCGCCGTTGCCAATCCAGGTGGATACCCGCTCTTCGCCCGCATGAGGCAGCGATAACGCGCCTAATGTCATATCAACCGCTTCAGCCAGCCCCGGCGCGCTGTTGATCAGCGTTCCATCAAGGTCGAACGCCAGCCCGCGAATCGCAGAAAAATCAGCCATGACGTACCGCCTCCAGTTCCTGTCGCATACGCGCAATCACCGCCCGGTAATCCGGCTGACCGAAAATCGCCGAACCGGCGACAAACATGTCCGCCCCGGCAGCCGCAATCTGCGCGATGTTATCCACTTTAACGCCGCCGTCCACTTCCAGGCGAATATCGTAGCCGCTGTCATCAATCCGCTGGCGCACCTGACGCAGCTTATCTAGCGTGGACGGAATGAAAGACTGGCCGCCAAAGCCCGGATTGACCGACATCAGCAAAATAATGTCCAGCTTATCCATCACGTAGTCGAGATAACTCAGCGAGGTGGCGGGGTTAAACACCAGACCGGCCTTACAGCCGTGATCTTTGATCAGTTGCAGGGTGCGGTCGACATGCTCGGACGCTTCGGGATGAAACGTGATGAAGCTGGCGCCGGCTTCGGCAAAATCGGGGATCAGCCGATCCACCGGTTTTACCATCAGATGCACATCCACCGGTGCGGTGATGCCATAGTTGCGCAGAGATTTCAGCACCAGCGGACCGATAGTGAGATTGGGAACATAGTGATTGTCCATCACGTCAAAGTGGACCACATCCGCCCCAGCCGCCAGGGCTTGCGCCGTGTCCTCGCCAAGACGGGCAAAGTCAGCCGACAAAATAGACGGGGCGATTAAAAACGGTTTCATGCGTTTCTCCAAACCATCAAGTCTGCATTTCGCTGCCGGGCGCTGTTGGTTAATCGCACACCTGCGCAGCCACTCTGTAAGGGAACAACCCTCTTACTTCCTCACCTCGTCATCCATCTGGCGCACTTTGCCACGCTCAGAACGTCGCCCGACAATACAACGCCAGCAACTCGTTGACCTTGCTGCGGCCCGAAATATTGCGGCTGATGGTGCGACGCGCCTTGACCACATACAACGACGAGGCATCACGATACCATTCACGAGTCAGTAACGTATCATGATTGGAAATCAGTACCGGGATCTGGCTTTGCGACGACAACTGTTGCGCCAGCTGCGCCAGATTTTGTTGGTCCCGATTATTAAAGTTGTTGGTGTGGTACGCCGTAAAGTTGGCCGTGGCCGACAGCGGCGCGTAAGGCGGGTCGCAATACACCACCGAGCCAGAGGTGGCGTTAGTCAGCGTCTGCTGATAATGCTCGCATACGAACGTGGCGTTCTGCGCCTTTTCCGCAAACCAGTAAAGCTCTTCTTCCGGAAAATAGGGTTTCTTATAGCGCCCGAACGGCACATTGAACTCGCCACGCATGTTATAGCGGCACAGGCCGTTATAACAATGACGGTTCAGATACAGAAACAGCAGTGCCCGACGATAATCATCGGTACAGAGATTGAACTCCTCTCTCAACCGGTAAAAAACATCCGAAGTATTCACTTCATCGATAAACAGCTCGCGGGCATCGCGAATGAAGGCATCGGTTTCGGTTTTGACAATTTTATAGAGATTAATCAGATCGCTGTTGATATCCGCCAGAATATAGCTGTCGTAGTCGGTATTGAGAAATACGGAACCCGCGCCCACGAAAGGCTCGATTAATCGCTCTCCCGCTGGCAGATATCGGCGAATCTCCTCCACCAGCGGATACTTCCCACCGGCCCATTTTAAGAACGCGCGGTTTTTCTTCATGCCGTCGTTAATTACTCACACAGTTCAGAGCCACGGATTGTACTCTGTTAAGACAGCACATCAGGGCCAATTGGTCTTACTTGGTCAAGTCCTGCTTCACCTGACGGATCGGCCTGACCCATGGTTTTTTCGCCTGAACATCAGCAGGCAAGGACGCAATGGCGCGTTTGGCATCTTCCGGCGAGGCGTAAACACCATTCACCAGAACATACCAGGGCCGCCCGTCACGTTTCGTTTCATATACCCAGTAATTCGCCAACCGCTGCTCCCGGGCATACGCCTTGAGGGAATCTTCGCGGGACGCGCTGCTGAGTTGCAAAGTAAAGTGGCTGGCCGGCGCACTCTGGATAGCCGTAGCGCTCTGGCTTGCGGCTGACGCCGCCGGTTTGACCGCCGCCGCCGGCTTGCTGGCTGGTGCGGGCGTTACCGCCGTCGTGGGTGCACGATGCGCATTCGCAGCAGGTTTGGCGCTCTCTTTCGCCTCAGCGGCGTTTTTATGAGATGCCGGAGAAGGCTGTTTTTCCGCCTGAACATGGGCAGGCGATTTCTCCGCAGGCTGAGCGCGTCCGCCTTTGGTTGCCGGCGCCAGCACAGTCGCTGGTTCGGTCGGCAACCCGGAAGACAGCGCGTTCACCCGGTCCTGTTGCTGAGGCTGCGACAGCGCATCGGTAATATTACCCGGCAATTCAATACGCTGCTGGTTGTTATTCTGCGAAGGCAACGGCGCCTGAGTGGGCGTACCGGAAACAGGCTGACCGCTCAGCGTCTGCGCAGAGCCAGTGCCCGCACTCTGAGCGGCGACCGGCGCCGGAGAAGATGGCTGAGACGCCGCCGGTGGCGGTGTTTCCGGTTCCTGACTGGAAGACATGGCTGATGACAGATCGATATTCCTGCCAGAACCGGCTGATTGCGACGGAGCCGAAGACGTATTCTGGCCGGGAGATTGCAGAGCAGAACCAATGCCGATGATCAGCAGCACCAGTACCACAATACCGATACCAATCATGGTGTGTTGTCTGGATAGCGAAACACTGGGGGCAGAGAAGCCTTTGCTGCGTCTCTGCTGGCGCGCAGGGCGTCGATCGCTGGTATCCGGCTTCAATTCTTCTTCCGGATTGAACTCATCCATTTATACCCTCCAACTGAAAGGCTAGCTTCCGCGGACATCTGACACTGCGAAAGTCTAAATCATAAGGCATTGTATTTTAAACGTAAACTACAGCAACTCCGTCTGCTTGCTATTCAGACAGCAGACGAACGCGTTCAGGGAAGGCAGTCGGCAATGGATGCCAGCACCAGTTCGTGCGATACGCCAGCTCGGACTTCCGACTGACCTATCGCCGTGGGCAGAACCAGACGCAGCTCTCCCGCCAGCACCTTCTTGTCCCGCATCATGTGCGGCAGATACGCTTGCGGAGCCATTTCTCGCGGTCCGGTAACAGGCAATCCGGCCCGCAGCAACAACGCCCTGATGCGCTTGACATCGTCGGCGCTAAACTGCCCGAGACGACGTGCGGCCTCGGCCGCCATCACCATACCCGCCGCTACGGCTTCACCATGCAGCCAGTTGCCGTAACCCATTTCCGCTTCAATGGCATGTCCATAAGTGTGGCCCAAATTCAGCAAGGCGCGCACTCCGGATTCGCGTTCATCCGCCGCCACCACTTCCGCCTTCAGTTCGCAACAACGGCGGATACAGTAAGCCAGCGCGTCATCCTGCAGGCTGCGCACAGCGTCAATATGGTCTTCCAGCCATTCGAAAAACGCACGGTCAAGGATGATGCCATACTTGATCACTTCAGCCAGACCGGAGGAAAGCTCGCGTGCGGGCAGCGTTTTAAGGCAATCCAGATCGACCACCACCGAAGCAGGCTGGTAGAACGCGCCAATCATATTTTTGCCTAACGGATGGTTGACGGCGGTTTTCCCGCCGACGGAAGAATCGACCTGCGACAGCAACGTAGTCGGAACCTGAATGAAGCGAACGCCGCGCTGATAACAGGCGGCGGCAAAGCCGGTCAGGTCGCCGATAACGCCGCCACCCAACGCGACCAGCGTGGTGTCGCGCCCATGCGGCCGGGCCAGCAAAGCGGAAAACACCTGCTCCAGCACGGCTAAAGACTTGAACTGCTCGCCATCAGGCAGAATCACCTGATCAACCCGTACGCCGCTTTTTTCCAGCAGATCACGCAACGCATCCAGATAAAGCGGCGCCAGCGTTTCATTGGTCACCAGCATGGCCTGATCGCCAGCCTTCAGCGGCATAAAAGAAGCCGCGTCGTTGAAAAGACCGGCGGCTATCGTAATGGGGTAACTGCGTTCCCCTAGGGTTACGGTGACTCTTTCCATGCGCGTTCCATTGATCTGTCAGAAGCCTGCGGCGTGCAGGGGATTACACAAAATCAGTTGCTTTCCAGCATGCTGATAATCTGGTTGGCAACGACCTTGGCGCTTTGTTCATCAGTGCGAATCGTGACATCGGCGATCTCTTCATACAGCGGATTACGCTCTTTCGCCAATGCCTCCAGCACTTCGCGTGGTGGGGTTTCAACCTGAAGCAACGGACGTTTTTTATCTCGTTGAGTACGGGCCAACTGTTTTTCGATGGTGGTTTCCAGATACACCACCACGCCACGTGCAGACAGACGATTGCGGGTTTCGCGTGATTTCACCGAACCGCCGCCCGTCGCCAGTACAATGCCCTGCTTTTCCGTCAATTCATTAATGACTTTCTCTTCGCGCTCGCGGAAGCCTTCCTCGCCTTCCACATCAAATACCCAGCCCACATCAGCCCCGGTACGTCGCTCAATTTCTTGATCGGAGTCGAAAAATTCCATATTGAGCTGCTGAGCTAACTGACGGCCAATAGTGCTTTTGCCGGCACCCATAGGCCCAACCAGAAAGATATTGCGTTTCTCTGCCATTTTTTTGGTATTACTAAGAAATTCGTTAATGATAACCCGCCCCGCCATGTAACCTGCGGCGGAACCTAAACTGAAACCTCATGAGCGATAGTGCGAGAATCAGACAAAAAATTATCTCAATACTCAGGGTAGTTTGGCAACCGAATAAAATGCCACACGAATCAGGCAGCGATAAACCGTGCGTTTTATCTACGCCCGTCATACTTCAAGTTGCAGGTCGTTACATTGTTCAAAACGCGAGCGTTTTGTCCTGCAACTTGAATTATTCTGGGTATACACCGCTGATGTAACACCACTTCCCGTGCTCAAGCCGCTATCCTTGTATGCTAAAACGCGGGGATCGTCAAACGATGAAGGACACTATTTAACAAAGCGGGCCCACAAGACAGGCAGCCCTACCCGTTTTTCTGTCGCCTTCAGGTCGCCGGAGCGCGTCTGGCCGACTGAATCAGCGTCGGGGTAATAAAAATAACCAGCTCGCGGCGCGTGTGCTGCTGATTGCCGCTGCGAAACCATTGCCCGATGCCCGGCAGCGCACTCAATCCCGGAACCTGCCGTTCCCCCTGATTCTTCTGTTGCTGGAAAATGCCGCCCAGCACAATGGTTTCGCCATCCAGAACCGTCACCTGAGTCTGGATTTCCTGTTTATCGATCGCCAGTATCTCGCTCCCTTCTCCCTGTTTGATGGCACGCCCCGGCATATTCTGGCTAATCAACAAATTGAGCGTAATCTGCCCGCCATGCAGAATCCTGGGCGTGACTTCCATTCCCAGCACCGCTTCCTTGAACTCAATCGACGTTGAACCGCTGGCGCCGCTAGACACCTGATACGGGATTTCCGTGCCCTGCTTGATGCTGGCCGTCTGCTGGTGTGCGGTAAACAGGCGCGGGCTGGCGATGATCTCCACTTCATTTTCCTGTTCCAGCGCCATCAATTCCAGATCCAGCAATCGCCCGTTCAACTTCGCCAGATGAAACCCGGCATTAACGGCGGGCGATTCCACCGGCAGGCTGACGCTGAAATTGTTCATTTGCAGCGCCTGCCCCGTCGTCGTGGCATCGCCCAGTCCCCAGTTAACGCCCAGCGCCTTCAAATGTTCGCTGCTGATGGTCACGATATGCGCCGCCAGTTGCACCTGCGCCAGCGGTTTGTCCAGTTCCCCGAGCCAGGGACGGATTTGCTCCAGCGCCGAAACGACATCCCTTACCAACAGCGTATTAGTGCGCTTGTCCACCGTGACGCTGCCACGCTCGGTCAGTAGGGTGCCGCGCTGACTCTGCAAGCTTGTTGCCACCTCGGCGGCTTCCGCGTACTGCAGGGTGACGGACAGATTCTGCAACGGCAGTTGCTGGCGCTGTTTGGCCGCCAGTTCCTCCTGCTGCCGCTGCCGGTCTTTCATATAGGTATCGGGATAGACCATCATGACGCTATCCTGCCGTTCAATCGTCAATTGTCCCATGCGCAGAATAATATCCAGCGCCTGCTGCCAGGGAACCTGCTGCAAATTCAGGCTGACGTTGCCGGTCACGCCCGGCGCCACTACCAGATTAAGCTGCTGGTGATCGGCCAGCGCCTGCAAGACTCGCTGAACCGGTACATCGTCGAACGCCAGCGAAACCGGCTCGTCGCCTCGGGCTTCGGCCAGCATGCAGCTAAACAACAGCATCATCAGCCCGCCGTATCGATACAACCATCTGCCGGAAAAACATCCTGTCTTCATGCGTCATTCCTTAAATGCGTTATTCCTTTTGTGACGAAAGGGCGAGCCAAGATGAAACTCCGCCGCCCCACAGCGCGTCGTCTCGTCTGCCGGGCGCAGCGTGGCGCCAGTGCGATCCAGCCGCGTAACCCGAAAGTCGCCGGGCGGGATGACGTCGCCATCGCGAACGCGCAGCCAGCCGCTTTGCGTCTGCGCCAGCCATCCGACCCACCGCGATGACGACCCGACCATACCTTTTAATCGCCATTCATCCGGTAACGCTCGGCTTTCACACGAAACGTCCTGCCGCGGTTGAAATGGATCGCGCATCGTCTCCGCCATCACCATTCCCGACAGCAAACCGAGCCACAGCGCGACGCTTCGCCATCCGCTCATTGCGCTGCCTCCGCTGACAGTGGCAACGACAGCCGCAGTTCGATGCGCAGCCCGTCCGGCGCTTTTCGGATCGTCATATGATCGATGCGCAGCACTACCGGAAGCGCCCTGACACGCGTCAAAAAATTCAGGGTCGCGGCATACTCCGCGCTAAAAACCAGCAGCCAGACAGGGGATGTCGTGTTCACGCCTTCCGCCTGCACCGGACGCCACGCCACCAGATGAGCGCCGCTATCACGCAACGGCGCTTCCAGCAACGATGCCACGCGATCCGACGGCCAATCCGTCGCCAGCGGCGGCTGGTCAGCCAGCCAGCGCTGCAGCGCGTTTAAGGCTGGCATTCGAGTAATTTTCTCCCTCCACTGCTCAATGGCTTGCGCGCTGCCTCGACACTGCTGCTCAAGCTGCAACAGCAACTGCCGTTCTGCCGAAATCCATACCCCGCCGACGATAAGCGCCACAAGCATCACCATCGCCGACGGCGCCAGCAACAGCAGCCACAGCGGCGTCGCCAGCCAGCGGGCGGCCAGAGGATACAGCCATGTCATCATCCTCTGGCTCCCGGCTCGGCCAACGCCTGCCAATACAGGCGCAACGAGAAATTCAGCCTCGTACTGTCCTGCGCGTCGCGCTGCGTCTGTTGTAAGCTGGCGTGCGCTACCTGCGGTAACGTTGCCATCGCCTTCGCCAGCGCTACGATGGCTGAATAGTGATTGCTCACTCCGAATATCTGAAGATGCGCGCCGTTATCGCCGATTTCCGTCAGCCAGAGCGAATCGGGCACCAGCGTCGGCAACTGTTCAAGCAACGCCTGATAACGCTGGTTCTGCCGCCGCCCCCGCTCCTGCGCCGCCTGCTGTGCCAGCCGCTCTTCCCGCGCCTGCAAGGCATCCCGCGTCTGACGGTAGAGCTGTTCATATCGCGCCTGTTGCGACTGCGTGTGATCGAGTCGCTGCCGCAGCCCCGTCAGCTGTTGCTGCCAGTACCAACCGGCCATAACCGCGACACAGCCGATAGCAAGCAGCGACAAACCCAGCGCCAGCAGGCTCAGCCGCAGACGTCGATACAACAGACGCTGGCGCCATGCCAGAAGATTCACCGTCAGCATGGCGTGTCCTCCGGGCGCACAGCCAGACCACCGGCAATGGCAAAGGCGGCGGGAAACGCCGGTAGCGGAGGCTGTTGCCGATCAAACGCGCTCAGGGGCGACCAGGGAATCAACATAGTGGAAACCTGCTGCAGATACTCCGGCGAAGAGGCGCTGAGATAGGCCTGATGATAAGCGTTATTTTGATAGCAGGTACTTACATACTTCAGTACGTCAGGCATATTCGCAACGCCATCCGAGCGGCTCGTCATGTCATCCGGGTGACCCGTCATGCCATCTGGATGTATGTCATCCGGATAAAAAGTCCCGAATGTCAGCGGCTCCCCCAGCGGGGCAACCCATAGCCAATGATCGTCGAAACGATGCAACAACAGGCGATCGGTCGCCAACCCGGCCTGAGCGGCCATGCAACGCAACGCGCAGGGGGTAATATCGACGGCGTCGGGTTGCAGGCCGGCATCGCGCAGGCAATCCAGCCAGACATTCAATTCAGTTTGGCGCGCCGCAGTGACCAGCAGCGTATTCGGCGTTTGCGGGTCGGGGCGATAATCCAGCGCCAGATCGTCGCCGCTGACCGGCAACGCTTTTGCCGCCATCTTTCCGATATATTCGCCGCGCCGCGGCTCACGCAAACGGTGGTCAGGCAGCGCCAGCCGTTGTTGCAGTACCCGCGAGGCGGGAAATCCCAACCGTAATGAAACAAATCGTGGCAATTCCTGCCGCCATTGACGAAGAACCGTACAAAGCGCGGCGGGATGATGTAGACTACCGCCGCTTAATGTGCCGCCCGGCAACGGCAACTGCCACCAGTGACGCAATTGCCAGCCATGCCTGCGGCGCTGTACGGCCAGAGCACGCATAAAACCATTCTGGATATCCAGTCCAACCTGCCAGATGGGATAAGCCATGAGTGTTCGATCTCCTTATCGTTTCATAACAGAACAGATGCCCGATGGATGTCGAGGTACAGATAAGGCGGCCACCGACTGGGTGAACCACTGGGAACGGAACCCGGTCACGGCAGGGTGACCAATCTGCCGGGCTGATTCGCCCCGGTTTGCAGCGATCCTGACGGGGCGAGGTCCAGAGAAGGGCCGTGGCAGAGGGCGACCAACGCGTCTGTAACCTGAAAGATGACGGGTATATCCACCTTGCTGGCTTCCCTTTATACTAGCGCCCGTCTGTTTATAAACTATTCAATTGCTACTGAATGGAAAATCTCCGGTGAAGTTCGTAAAGTACTTATTCATCCTTGCAGTGAGTTGCATTCTGCTGGGAGCCGCTTCGCTCTATGGCCTCTATCGCTATATCGAGCCACAGTTACCCGATGTCGCCACGCTGAAGGACGTCCGCCTGCAGACTCCGATGCAGGTTTACAGCGCCGATGGCGAACTGATCGCCCAGTTTGGCGAAAAGCGTCGTATCCCGTTGAAGCTGGATCAAGTTCCCCCCACGCTGGTGAACGCGTTTATCGCCACCGAAGACAGCCGTTTCTTCGAACATCATGGCGTTGACCCGCAGGGGATTATCCGTGCGGCGGTGATCGCCCTGACGTCCGGCCATGCCTCGCAGGGGGCGAGCACCATCACCCAGCAGTTGGCGCGAAATTTCTTTCTGAGTCCTGAGCGCACGTTGCTGCGTAAAATCAAGGAAGTGTTTCTGGCGATTCGCATCGAGCAAACGCTGACCAAAGAAGAAATTCTTGAGCTGTACCTGAACAAGATTTATCTGGGCTATCGCGCCTACGGCGTCGGTGCGGCGGCGCAGGTCTATTTCGGCCGCCCGGTGGACCAGTTGACGCTGGCGCAGATGGCGATGATCGCCGGTCTGCCAAAAGCGCCGTCCACCTTCAACCCGCTCTATTCCTACGATCGCGCCGTCGCTCGCCGCAATGTGGTGCTGTCCCGCATGCTGGACGAAAATTACATTACGCAGGCGCAATACGATCAGGCCCGCAGCGAAAAACTGGTGGCGGATTATCACGCGCCGGAAATCGCCTTCTCCGCGCCTTATCTGGCCGAAATGGTTCGTCAGGAAATGGTGAAGCGTTACGGTGAGGATGCGTATAACGACGGTTATCAGGTCTACACCACCATCACCCGCAAGTTGCAACTGGCGGCGGAAGACGCGGTGCATAACAACGTCATCGCTTATGACATGCGCCACGGCTACCGCGGGCCGGAGCAGGTGTTGTGGAAAGTGGGCACCCCGGCTCTGACCCAGGATAAAATCGTCGAGGCATTGAAAAAGCTGCCGGTTTACGGGCCGCTGTTTCCGGCGGTGGTGACCGACGCCAGCGCCGACAAAGCCCATGCCATGATGGCCAGCGGCGATAAAATCGAACTACCGCTGGCGGGGGTACGCTGGGCGCGCGCCTACCGTTCGGATGACCAGCAAGGCCCCACGCCAAAACGCGTGACGGACGTGCTGGAAGCCGGCCAGCAAATCTGGGTGCGCAAAGTCGACAACGACTGGTGGCTGGCGCAAGTGCCGGACGTCAACTCCGCGCTGGTGTCGCTCAATCCGCAAGACGGCGCCGTGCTGGCGCTGGTCGGGGGGTTCGACTTCAACCAGAGCAAGTTCAATCGTGCTACGCAGGCACTGCGTCAGGTCGGTTCGAACATCAAGCCGTTCCTGTATACCGCGGCAATGGACAAGGGGCTGACACTGGCCACCATTCTCAACGACGCCCCGATTACGCGCTGGGATCCAGGCGCCGGTTCCGACTGGAGTCCGAAAAACTCGCCGCCGGAGTATGACGGCCCGATCCGTCTGCGTCAGGGGCTGGGGCAGTCTAAAAACGTGGTGATGGTTCGTGCGATGCGCGCCATGGGCGTGGATTACGCCGCCGATTATCTGGAGCGCTTCGGCTTCCCGGAACAGAATATCGTACATACCGAATCGCTGGCGCTGGGCTCGGCTTCCTTTACGCCGCTGCAGGTGGTGCGCGGCTATGCGGTGATGACCAACGGCGGTTATCTGGTCGACCCGTACTTCATCACCAAAATCGACAACGCCAGCGGCAGCACCGTCTTCACCGCCATCCCGAAAGTGGTGTGCGATACCTGCAATCTGCCGGTGATCTACGGGGATACCCAACGTTCCGCCGTTTTGTCGGACGACAGCATGGAAAACGTGGCGACCTCGCAGGAAAACCCGGTGCAGGCCGCCCCGCAGGCCGACCCGGCCACGCCGTCGGAAGTCGCCAGACAAGCGGCGACGCAGCCTTACGCGCCGCATGTCATCAGCACGCCGCTGTCCTTCCTGATCAAGGATGCGCTGAACAGTAATGTGTTCGGCGAGCCGGGTTGGATGGGAACCGGCTGGCGCGCGGGCAAGGTGCTGCAACGCCGCGATATCGGCGGTAAAACCGGTACCACCAACAACTCGAAGGATGCCTGGTTCTCAGGTTATGGCCCCAATATCGTCGCTTCCGTGTGGATTGGTTTTGACGATCACCGCCGCGACCTTGGCCGGACGTCGGCATCCGGCGTGATTCGCGACCAGATTTCCGGTTACGAAGGCGGCGCGAAGAGCGCCGAACCCGCCTGGGATGACTTTATGAAGGTGGCGCTGGCGGGCGTACCGGAGCAGAAAACACCGCCGCCGCAAGGCATCGTGACCGTAACCATCGATCGCAGCAGCGGCAAACTGTCGGATGGCGGCGCGAACAGCCGTCAGGAATACTTTATCGATGGCACCCAGCCGACCGAACGGGCAGTGCATGACGCCGGCACCACGCTGTTCAATACCAGCAGCGGTCAGGCGGAAGAGCTGTTCTGATCCCGGCGGCGATACGCTTACGATCGAGATACATTTCTGATCGAGATGCATTTCTGATCGAGATAACAAAAAGGCGCGAATATCGCGCCTTTTTCTTTGGTTATCAGTGCTCTGGCTCAAGCCTGGACGTCGCTATCGGTTATTGCCGACCCAACCACTGTTGCGCCAAAAACAGCGCGCTGACGTTGCGGGCTTCACGGAAATCCGGCTCTTTCAGCAACGACATCATGTCCGCCAGCGGCCAGCGCACCAGTTGCAGCGGTTCCGGTTCGTCGCCTTGCAGACGTTGCGGGTACAGCCCGTTCGCCACCACCACATTCATGCAACTGGAAAAATAGGCCGGCGCCATCGTCAGGGTGGATAACAATTCAAACTGTTCCGCGCCAAACCCGGCCTCTTCCATCAGTTCACGGTTAGCCGCTTCAAACACCGTCTCACCCGGGTCTATCAAGCCCTTGGGAAATCCCAGCTCATACTGCTCAATCCCTACCGCGTACTCACGAATCAACAGCAGCTCATCACCGCTCACCGGTACAATCATCACCGCTTCACGGCCCGATGGACGCATACGTTCGTAAACGCGGCGCTCGCCGTTGCTAAACTCCAGATCAACGGATTCCACATTGAACAGACGTGAACGGGCTACGGTCTCAACCTTGAGGATTTTGGGTTTTTGCAGGTTATTATTCATCGTGGCCTCTATAAGGAAACATCAACAGGCTTTCCCTGTTCAGGCCAATCTCGGCACGGAACAAAAAACCGGTAGAGCCACAGTTTCCTACAGAATATTCAGTGAGTCACATTTTGCGTTAACATTAACAGTAGCTGCAACTCTATCATCGTGAATTTACATATTAGCAACACCACATACACATTAATTTTTTTTATACAAAAATCACGACTTGCTCACGATCAATTATTAATAATTCATCAGAAAAAATTCAGAATTTCCTCATTTCGACAATATCTCCCGCTTGCTACCATACGCTGTTAAACAACTAATAGTCGGTTAATTCAGTCATTAACCATGCGACGCGGGTTAACATTGTTCGTGTAGTTTTGTTACTATCCGGAAATAACAGAGGGAACCTTACGCTGTTGGCTGGAGATAATATGCGCACAATACTCATCATATTGGCTGTATTGTTTGCCTGTCTGATTGCGGTAGGGGGGATCATTGGCTATCTCATGTATCGTCGTCTTCTATTCGCCAAGCGTTTGCCAGTAACACCGTCGGGACATCGTCAGCTGACGGCGTCGGAACGTATTGCCATTGAACGCTATCTGGCCATGTCCCATCTGGACGGCCCGGTTTCGTCATCCGTTTCGGTCGCGTCGCCGCGTCTGCCCCGTCTGCTGCCGGGCAACCGGGTTTACCCCATAACTCATAGCATTACCCGCTATGGGTTGAGTACCGATGCGCCCAACAAATGGCGCTACTACATCGACACTCAGGAGATTCACCTGCCCGCGCGCTGGGAGCAATACATCACCCAGAACAATGAGATCGAGCTGATCAAAACCCGCTCGATCCCACTGGTGGTTTCACTGAACGGTCATTCGCTGACGGAATTCATCAATGAGATGGATTCCAGCGCCGGTGTCGACATCCCCGGCGAGCAGGCGTCGATTCGGCCGGAAGTCCATGAGCACACCGAACTGGTGGCGATTCGTCGGGAAACGCTGGAAGAACACGCCGTACACCGCTCACGCGGCCTGCGCGAAACCGGGGTGCTGAGTCTGGCGTTTTTACTGCTGGTGTTCAGTCTGACCAGCCCGCTGGCCATGTTGCCCTGGCTGGCTGGCGCCGCCTGCCTCATGGCTGGCTGGGGATGCTGGCAACTGTTCCGCCCACCTTCGCAGAAAGAACTCCGCGAAGTGCATTGTCTGCACGGCACGCCACAATGCATGGGGTTGTTCAGCGACGCCAGTCAAAGCCAGATCGGCAATGTCTCTCTCGGCAATATTGACCTCATCTATCCCCCTCACTGGCAGCCTTATATCGGCTACGATCTCGGCAGAAAAACCGATGTAGATATCTACCTGACCCGTCAGGTCGTGCGCCAGGGCCATTACCTGTCATTACACAATGAAGTCAAATTCTTCCCGCTACAGCAATGGGGCAAAAACGCCGTACTGGCGGTTGGCGCGCTGTTGAGCCTGATTCTGCTGTTGACCTCGGTGCCGCTTGATCTGCCGCTGAAGCTCAGCCTGGCCTGGGTGCAGGGCACAAGTAGCGTTAAGGTGACTCAGGTAGAAGACCTGGAACGTATGCCGCTGCATATCGGCGACAAATTGCAGGTGCGCGGAGCCGGCATGTGCTACGTGCCGCCGATCAACCTTAACCCGACGTCCTCCCGAGCTTCCGCGTTTGCGCCGTTTGATTGCGCCGCCATTTACTGGAACAAGGCCGCGCCTCTGCCGCTGCCCGAGTCGGACACCATTGAGAAAACCACCGCGCTGCAAAAGACGGTCAACGAGCAGTTACACCCGGCCGCCAGCGACAATCAGGTCAGTTCGCAACTGGCGGACGCCATCCAGAAATCCGGCATGATTCTGCTGAATAATTTCTCGGATATCGTACTGAAAACCGATGCACTGTGTGAAAAAGAAGAAGATTGCACCCGGCTCAAAAACGCGTTGATCAATCTGGGCAACGCCAAGAACTGGGAGCTGCTGGTCAAACGGGCGCGTTCCGGCGCGCTGAAAGGCATGAGCGTGGTGCTGCGCCCGGTGAGCGCCGAGTCACTGGATTCGCTGGTGAAAAACGCGACCGACGAGTTCTACAGCCGCGAAATCATCACCGCGTCCAATTCGCTGAACAGTCCGCCGCCGGGCGGTTTTCTGATTCGCAGCGACGAAGGCCGCCAGTTCGTCAATCATCAAATGCCCGCCACGCCGCTGCGCGATTTCCCGCCGCAGGAGCAATGGCAGGAACTGCAACGTCTGTCATCAATGCTGCTGCACACGCCGTTCGAAGCCAATGGCGTGATTACCCAACTGAGCATCGATGCCAACGGCACCCGCCATATTTCGCTGCACAGCGAACCTGATGCGGTCACCATGTGGCGCTCGCTGGGCGCCTGCCTGCTGTTGCTGGCCTTCAGCGTCATTCTGATACTGAATCTGGTGTTGCTGCTGGTGAAACGCCGCCGCAGTCAGCAGCGTATCGCCAATATCCAGCAATACTACGCTCGCCATCTGGTGCCGGAAACGCCCGTCGCCACCGCCATGTACGGATAATGTCGTTGCGCTCGGATCGGCGGACGTCGCTCCCGGCTCAGTACTCCACTCCCAGATAAGGTAACCGGCCGGCATGAACGGCCGGTTACCTCAAACGGCGAGTGCGATCGGCCGCGTTTAGCGGTTATGCTACGCTGATAACATTGACGGTCCCGCTTCCGGCCTAACCGGAAACGGGGCATATGTCCTGGAGTGTGCATGAATCCCGAACTGAACTGGAATGAGATCGATACCGTCCTGCTGGATATGGACGGCACGCTGCTTGACCTGGCGTTCGACAGCTATTTTTGGCTGCAACTGGTGCCGGAATCCCTGAGCCGTCAGCGCAATATCAGCCTGGATCAGGCTCAGCAATTGATCACCACGGAATATCAGGCGGTGCGCCATACCCTGAACTGGTATTGCTTTGATTACTGGAGCGACCGGTTGGGACTGGATATCTACCAGATGACTAGCGATATCGGCCACCGCGCCCGCCTGCGGGACGATACTACGCCGTTTCTGCATGCGCTGCGCGCAAGCGGCCGCCGAACTATTTTACTAACCAACGCCCATCCGCACAGCCTGTCGGTCAAGGTAGCTCACACCGGGCTTGATCGGCACCTTGATTTATTACTTTCCACCCATACTTATGGGTATCCCAAAGAAGATCAGCGACTATGGCGGTCCGTTCAGGCGGAAACCGGGTTTAACCCGGCGCGTACGCTGTTTGTGGATGACAACGAGCCCATACTGGATGCCGCCAGAACGTTTGGCATTCGTTATTGTCTGGGCGTCAGTAATCCTGATTCGACCTGCCGGCAGGAAACCCGCTTCCGGCAGCACCCGTCGATGAACGACTATCTGGCGTTGCTCCCGGGCATCCACCAGTCGGTTCCCGTCGGCAATCAGGAGTGTTCATGAGCAAAGACAGCCAGCATGACGATGACAATGCGGTCCGGTTGGACAAGTGGCTATGGGCGGCGCGTTTTTACAAAACCCGCGCACTGGCGCGCGAGATGATCGACGGCGGCAAAGTGCACTATAACGGCCAGCGCAGCAAGCCCGGCAAGCTGGTAGAGCTGGATGCCGAAATCACGCTGCGTCAGGGCAATGACGCGCGCACGGTGATTGTCCGCGCCCTCAGCGCACAACGGCGCCCGGCCGCACAGGCCCAGGCGCTGTATGAAGAGACGCAGCAGAGCATTGAAAAGCGCGAAAAACTGGCGCAAGCCAGAAAACTGAACGCCCTGTCGATGCCTCACCCGGACCGGCGGCCGGATAAAAAAGAGCGCCGGGATTTAATCAAATTTAAATACAGTGACGCGGAATGAGAGCCTGGCCCACCAAGCGTAATTGGCGCAGCCAGTTTGGACACGGACAGCGCGCAGACAACATGCAACGCATGTTGAACGGACAAAGCACTTTGTCCGGCCCAACGGGCGAGCGCAGCGAGTAACCCGGAGCGTACACGGAGTACGTGAGGATTTCGAGCACTGCCCAGGTCCAAAATGGCAAGTAAAATAGCCTTGGCGGGCCAGGCTCTAAGCCGCCCTCACCACGAGAGAACATTATGGCCAACCATGACCAATTGCACCGTTATCTGTTCGAAAACCACGCCGTTCGCGGCGAACTGGTAACGGTAAGCGACACCTTCCAGCAGATGCTGACCAACCACGACTACCCCGTGCCGGTAAAAAACCTGCTGGGTGAAATGCTGGTCGCCACCAGCCTGTTAACCGCCACGCTGAAATTCAGCGGCGACATCACCGTGCAGTTGCAAGGCGACGGCCCGCTGAAACTGGCGGTGATTAACGGCAACCATCAACAGCAGATGCGCGGCGTCGCCCGCCTGCAGGGCGACATCGCCGCCGACAGTTCGCTGCACGACATGGTGGGCAACGGCTATCTGGTGATCACCATTACCCCGACCGAGGGCGAGCGCTATCAGGGCGTGGTGGGGCTGGACGGCGACAATGTGGCCGCCTGTCTGGAAAACTATTTCCAGCAGTCCGAGCAGTTGCCGACGCGCCTGTTCATCCGCACCGGCGAACATGACGGCCGCCAGTGCGCCGCCGGGATGCTGCTGCAGGTGCTGCCCGCGCAGCACGGCAACCGCGAGGACTTCGACCACCTGACCCAGTTGACCGCCACCGTCAAGGGCGAAGAGCTGTTCGGTCTGCCGGCCGACGAGGTGCTTTATCGTCTGTACCATCAGGAAAACGTCACGCTGTATGAACCGCAGCCGGTGGCGTTCCAGTGCCACTGCTCGCGGGAACGCTGCGCTGACGCGCTGATGACCCTGCCGGCGGACGAGGTCAGCGACATTCTGGGGCAGGACGGGCAAATCGATATGCACTGCGACTATTGCGGCAGCCATTATCTGTTCAGCGTGCAGGACATTGCCGACCTTCGTCAGTCCGGCGCCGAACCGACCCTGCACTGATTCCTCGTTTTAGCGGCTCGCCTGCGGGCTGTTGAGGCTGTTGACAAACAGCCATGTTGTCTTACGAACGATGAATTTTGTCTGGTCAGTGAATAGTTTCGTGCGGGATAAACGGTGTCGTTTCTCTGCCTTTCCATCGCACGCACGACAAGGAGAGGTTCAAACGCCACCTCTCCTTGACCACTGGCTGGTGGCTAAATTATGAACCCTGACGGGTTCACCCTTGCGGGCCAGCGCAAGCGCTGTTCCATTTTGCGTTGCAAAATGGTGTGCCGCTGACGCGGTCCCTTCGGCGTTCGCCTTCGCTGTTCGGGCCGCTCGTGACGTGATTACTCGCCCCATCCCTGGGGCTCGCCCTACGGGCCAGCGTAAACGCTGTTCAAAAACGCTCCCGGCGTTTTTGTCCGGCACGGCACGGGCTTTCGCAGCATCCATGCCGCTCACCCGGCGAAGTCGCTCACCTCAGCACAGTTTTAACGCCGGAAAAAACCTTCATTTTGCACTTATAGGGTTTGTCAGCAATCTGAGCGGCCCGCCTGCGGGCCGATTCTCGTTTTTCAGAGCGATTGAACCACAAGCAACCGCCCGTTCTCTCACCGGATTATTTCGCTTACATAACAACCATTTGCTTACTTTTTATTCACATGTATAAGCAAAGTTATTAATGAATTTATTTAATTTTTTGATTGTTATCGCGGTTAAAATAAGCTCACCTTCTAGACTTACTACCAGTACGACTATAACGATCTAGGAGTAGCAACATGCAGATAAAAGGCATTACGCCAGAAGCACTGACGGCTTATGGCATTCATGATGTCCGCGAAATTGTCTACAACCCAAGCTACGATTTACTTTTTACTGAAGAAACATCCCCTACCCTACAAGGCTATGAACGCGGTATCGAAACCCAGTTGGGCGCCGTTTCCGTTGATACCGGCATTTTCACCGGCCGCTCCCCGAAGGATAAGTACATCGTCCGCGACGATGTGACCCGCGACACCGTGTGGTGGTCCGATCAGGGCAAAGGCAAAAACGACAACCATCCGCTCAGCCAGGAAACCTGGCAACACCTGAAACAGCTGGTCACCCGCCAGTTATCAGGTAAACGCGTGTTTGTCGTTGATGCTTTCTGCGGCGCCAACGCCGACACACGTCTGAAGGTTCGTTTCATCACCGAAGTCGCCTGGCAGGCGCACTTCGTGAAAAACATGTTTATCCGCCCCAGCGATGAGGAGTTACAGGGTTTCGAGCCGGATTTCATCGTGATGAACGGCGCGAAATGCACCAACCCGCAGTGGCAGGAACAAGGACTGAACTCGGAAAACTTCGTGGCCTTCAACCTGACTGAGCGCATCCAGCTCATCGGCGGCACCTGGTACGGCGGCGAAATGAAGAAAGGTCTGTTCTCCATCATGAACTACCTGCTGCCGCTCAAGGGCATCGCGTCCATGCACTGCTCGGCCAACGTGGGCGAAAAAGGTGATGTGGCGGTGTTCTTCGGCCTGTCCGGCACCGGCAAAACCACGCTGTCCACCGACCCGAAACGGCAGTTGATCGGCGATGACGAACACGGCTGGGACGACGACGGCGTGTTCAACTTTGAAGGCGGCTGCTACGCGAAAACCATCAATCTGTCCGCTGAAGCGGAGCCGGATATTTATCACGCTATCCGCCGCGACGCGCTGCTGGAAAACGTGACTGTGCTGGCGGATGGCCGCGTGGATTTCAGCGACGGCTCCAAAACCGAAAACACCCGCGTGTCCTACCCGATCTATCACATCGATAACATCGTCAAGCCGGTTTCCAAAGCCGGGCACGCCACCAAGGTGATTTTCCTGACCGCCGATGCCTTCGGCGTGCTGCCGCCGGTGTCCCGCCTGACCGCAGACCAGACCCAGTACCACTTCCTGTCCGGCTTTACCGCCAAACTGGCGGGCACCGAACGCGGCGTGACCGAACCGACGCCAACCTTCTCCGCCTGCTTCGGCGCGGCGTTCCTGACGCTGCACCCGACGCAGTACGCCGAAGTGCTGGTGAAGCGCATGCAGGCGGCGGGCGCCAAAGCCTATCTGGTCAACACCGGCTGGAACGGCACCGGCAAGCGTATCTCCATCAAGGACACGCGCGGCATTATCGACGCGATCCTCAATGGCAGCATTGACGACGCCGAAACCCAGACGCTGCCGATCTTCGATCTGTCGATCCCGACCGCGCTGCCGGGCGTGGATCCGGCGATTCTGGATCCGCGCGACACCTACGCCGATCCGGCGCAGTGGGAAGAGAAGGCGCACGATCTGGCGCAGCGCTTTATCACCAATTTCGACAAGTACACCGACACCCCTGCCGGTGCGGCGCTGGTTTCCGCCGGTCCGAAACAATAATGACGGCAACGCGCTGCCATTCCCCCGGCAGCGCCCGACCGACAGCAAAAAGGCGCGATGAACGCGCCTTTTTCTTTGCTATTTTTTTGCCGTGTTGCCGGCGGCGCACGCCGCTACTTTTCTCTCTTTCTGCTGTTTGCCGGAACCGACGTTCGTCGGTTGCTATCGCGCGCCGGCATCGCGCCGGATTGATTCGGGAATGCCAGCGGCAGGTAAGCCCGCACCCGTAACCCACCGCGTTCGCTGGCGCCGACGTCCAGCGATCCGTTATGCGCGTCAATGATGCGCTGCACAATCGCCAGCCCCAGCCCGGTGCCGCTGGTACTGCGGGCGCTATCGCCACGCACAAACGGCTGGAACAGGTGCGTCAACTGCGACGGGTCGATACCGGGGCCGTCGTCCTCCACCTGGAACCAAGCGCGCTGCAATTCACGACCGCTGCTAACGCGAATCCAGCCGTTGCCGTAACGGGCCGCGTTCACCACCAGATTCGCCACCGCCCGCTTGATGGATAACGGGCTGACTTTCATTGGCAACTCACCCCAGGCAAGCTCACTTTCGATCTCGCGCTCGTAGCCGCTTTCCGACGCCACCACTTCGCCCAGAATCGCGTTGAGGTCGGCCACTTCCATCTGCATTTCCTGACCGGTGCGCAGATAGTCGATGAACTGTTCAATGATGGCGTTGCACTCTTCGATATCCTTATTGATCGACTCCGCCAGGTATTCATCTTCCTGACCCATCATCTCCGTCGCCAGACGAATACGGGTCAGCGGCGTGCGCAGATCGTGGCTGACGCCGGCCATCAGCAGCGTACGGTCATCCGCCAGCAGCTTGACCCCGGACGCCATCTGATTGAACGCGCGCGTCACCGAACGCACCTCCGACGCGCCGTACTCGCGCAACGGCGGCGGAATAATACCTTTCCCCACCTGAATGGCGGCATGCTCCAGCTCCACCAGCGGCCGGTTCTGCACCCGGATAAACAACCAGGCGCCGCCGATCACCAGCAGCATAATCGCCAGGGTATAACGGAACAGCGGCGAGAAATCGCCCTGATGGATCTCCGTCAGCGGCACCCGCACCCAAATATCCGGCGACAACCAGGTTTTCAGCCACACCACCGGGGTATTCTTGCTCACTTCCACCCGCACTTCGGTCGGCCCGCCCAATTGCTGCGCCATCTGCTGACTCAGAAACTTGTAGTGCTGCGCCCAGCGCAGCCCGCTCTCCTCCGCCGCGGCGTTGGTGTAGAGCGAGATGCCCAGTTCACGGTAAATCTCGCGCCGGAACGCGGGAGGCACGTCCAGCGTGGAACCATCTTCCAGTTGCAGCTTATCCGTCATCAACATTCTGACCTCGTAGGCCAGAACCTTGTTGAACTGCTGCAGGCTGGGCAGAATCGCGAAGTTAAGCACCACCAGATAGGTGGTGACAAGACTGACGAACAGCAGAGTGACAATCAGCAACAGCGTACGAGCGAAGGCGCTGCGCGGAGAGAAGCGCCATCGAATCATGCTTTACTGCCGTCCGGCACAAAGACGTAGCCCAGCCCCCATACGGTCTGGATATAACGCGGGTGCGCCGGATCTTCTTCTACCATGCGGCGCAGACGGGAAATCTGCACATCAATCGAGCGTTCCATGGCACTGTACTCACGTCCGCGGGCCAGGTTCATCAGCTTATCGCGAGACAACGGCTCGCGCGGATGGCTAACCAGCGCCTTGAGTACGGCGAACTCACCGCTGGTCAGCGGCATCGGCTCGTCGTCGCGGAACATTTCGCGCGTGCCCAGATTCAGTTTGAACTTGCCGAACGCGATGATCGCCTCTTCCTGCGACGGTGCGCCCGGCAATTCGTTGGCCTGACGACGCAGCACCGCACGGATACGGGCCAACAGTTCGCGCGGGTTAAACGGTTTGGGAATATAGTCGTCCGCACCGATTTCCAGACCCACGATCCTGTCCACCTCTTCACCTTTCGCCGTCACCATAATGATCGGCATCGGGTTACTTTGACTGCGCAGACGGCGACAGATGGACAGACCATCCTCCCCCGGCAACATCAGATCCAGCACCATCAGATGGAAGGATTCGCGCGTCAGCAGGCGATCCATCTGTTCGGCGTTGGCGACGCTACGGACCTGAAAACCCTGCTCGGTCAGATAGCGTTCCAGCAACGCACGCAGGCGCATATCGTCATCCACAACCAGAATTTTATAATTCTCTTGCATCTCTCTTCTCCAAAGACGTGATAGCCGCCAGCGCTTGGCTTTATTACGAAGCACAATCTGATATTGTTCAGAAACCGGCAATGAACTGACAGTCGTTTCTGGTATATATTCTAGGCAAAATTGTTACAAAGGATATAAAAATACGGTGTAATCAAACCGTTCCTGTCGCTGAGTACTGCAAATCACGCCACAAATGACGATTTATCCGCTATGTTATCTCACAGCCAACGATTATAACGATTTTATGATCCTTACATTTCAGAAAAGCGTATGAAAACCGATCTGATCACGCGCGAAGGCTATGAAGCCCTGCATCAGGAACTCAATTATCTGTGGAAGGAACGCCGCCCGGAAATCACCGAGAAGGTGGCCTGGGCCGCCAGCCTGGGCGATCGCAGCGAAAACGCCGATTACCTCTACAATAAGCGCCTGCTGCGTGAAATCGACCGCCGGGTGCGCTATCTGCGTAAACGCCTGCAAGTGGTGCGGGTGGTGGATTACTCTCCCCAGCAGGACGGCAAGGTATTTTTCGGCGCCTGGGTCGAGGTGGAAAACGAAGACGGCGATGTGAAACGATTTCGGATCGTCGGGCCGGATGAAATTTACGGCCGCAAGGATTACATCTCGATTGACGCCCCGATGGCGCGCGCGCTGCTGAAAAAAGCGGTGGATGAAGAAGCGGTGGTCAATACGCCAACCGGTCCAAAGGTCTGGTACGTCAATAAAATCGACTATCGCAACCCCATCGGCTATCGCAACCCTATCGACTGACCTCCCCGACGCCCGTTATACCGGCGGGCGCACTCCCGGTAGCGCCTGCTGCGTTCGCCTTTCCCAGATGCCATATATCAAATCGTGTTTCAATTAGTAATATTTATTCTTTTTATGATATATAAATTCTCTATTTTACATATTTATTCTTACTTTGACATAAAGATGTCATTTCCCTCCCTTACCGTGGCCTCGATGATTACGGAGGGCCGTTTATGTTTAGCCTGGATAACCTATTACAAGAACTTGCTCCACATCGTTCCACTCCGACCTGGCAGCGTTCATTGCTGCGTAGCTTGTTATTCGAGAATGAATTTCAGCAATTCGCCCAGCGTTACCCTCATCTCAAAGGACTGGACTTGGTGGAACAGGTTCTGGATCACTTCAGCCTTAATTGTGAAATGGTGGAAGGCGATCTGGAAAACATTCCCAGCCGGGGGCCGGTGGTGCTGGTCGCCAACCATCCGATCGGTTCGCTGGATGGACTGGCGCTGCTGCGCACCGTCGCCAGCGTACGTCCGGATGTGCGTGTCGTCGCCAGCCAATTACTTTCCTATATCGAACCACTGAAAAACCTGTTTTTTTCGGTAGATAACTTTAGCAACCGCACCCGGCGCCACCAGCTCGCCGCCATTCAGGAACACCTGGCCGGCGATGGCGCGATCATCATGTTCCCTGCCGGCGAAGTCTCCCGCATGAGCCTGAAAGGCATACGGGACGGCCACTGGCATAGCGGTTTTATCCGCATGGCCGCCAAAGCGCGCGCGCCGATTGTGCCGATTCATATCAGCGGTCGTAACAGCAACCTGTTCTACCTGTCGTCGTTGATCTATCGCCCGCTGTCCACCCTGTTGCTGGTGCGGGAAATGTTTCGTCAGCGCGGCAACCGGCTGCGTTTTCGCATCGGCGCACAAATCCCCTATCCAACCTGGAGCCAGGGCGAGTGGCAACCCAACGATCTGGCCGCCCGCTTTCGCCGCCATGTCTACCGTTTAGGACAAGGCAAACCTGGCTGTTTTAACGGCGACAAGCCGATTGCGTTACCGGAAGAACGCACGCTGCTGAAACGGGCATTGGAAACGTGCGAAGCACTCGGTACCACGCCGGACGGCAAGAAAATTTATCTCTATCGCCGCGGCAGCGAAGATTACGTCCCCATCTTGCGTGAGCTGGGACGTCTGCGGGAAATCGCGTTTTGCGCCGTCGGCGAAGGCTCCGGCAAACGCCGCGACCTCGACAGCTTCGACGACGATTATCTGCATCTGGTGCTATGGGACGACCGTGAACTGGAAATCGTCGGCGCCTATCGGTTTGCGCCGACGGCGCGCCTGCTGGCGGAAAAAGACATCAGCGGTCTGTACAGTCATAGCCTGTTTCAATACGGCGAAGAGATGGCCCCGGTGCTGGCCAGCGGAATCGAGTTGGGCCGCAGCTTTATCCAGGGGCAAACGCGGCCTGGACTACCTGTGGCTGTGTATCGGCGCCTATCTGGCGCGTTATCCGGAATACCGCTATCTGTTCGGCCCGGTATCCTTATCCGGCTCATTGCCGTCGCCGGCGCGGGATCTGCTGATCGCCTTCTACCGGTTGCACTTCGCGCCCAGTCAGGCGCTGGCCCGTTCACGCCGGCCCTACCCGGCCTCGCTGCCGGAAGTCCTGAGACAATTCGAGGGCGACGACTATCAACAGGATTTGACGCGCCTGAAAAGTATGCTCAGCAATATGGGGTGCTCCATTCCCACGCTGTATAAGCAGTACTCGGAGCTGTGTGAACCGGGCGGCGTGCAGTTTATCGACTTCGGCCTCGATCCGGACTTCAACAACTGCGTCGATGGCCTGGTACTGGTGGATTTACAGCAACTGAAAGCCTCTCGCCATCAGCGCTACATCGCGCCGTTCTGCAACGAGGAAAATGTTCAGTAACTAGACATAGTGGTCAGTAACTAGACATAGTGCTCAGTAACGAGGTATAGCGCTCGGCGGCACCGGCACCAGTCGGGCCGCCTCAAACCCTCCGTTTGTCTGACTGGCATTTTGCGCCGTCAATCCGTATAACTGTCCCCCAGTCATTTATCCTTTCAACATTCATTATCTCGCTAATAAAACTATCTTGCTGATAACACTATGACGAATGCATTAAGCCAGATTATTGCCAGCGAACTGCAGGCACGTAACGAACAGGTCAGTGCGGCCATCCAACTGCTGGACGAGGGCAACACGGTTCCTTTTATCGCCCGTTACCGTAAAGAAGTCACCGGCGGGCTGGACGACACCCAACTGCGTCAGTTGGAAACTCGCTTGTCTTACCTGCGCGAGCTGGAAGAGCGCCGCCAGACCATCCTCAAATCGATTGAGGAACAGGGCAAGCTGACCGACGCGCTGGCGACGTCGATCAACACCACCCTCAGCAAAACCGAGCTGGAAGACCTCTACCTGCCTTACAAACCCAAACGCCGCACGCGTGGGCAAATCGCCATCGAAGCCGGACTGGAGCCGCTGGCGGACAGCCTGTGGAACGACCCGAGCCAGACGCCGGAACTCGTCGCCGAGGCTTACATTAACGCCGATAACGGCGTGGCCGACGTCAAAGCCGCACTGGACGGCGCGCGCTATATTCTGATGGAGCGCTTTGCCGAAGACGCCGCGCTGCTGGCCAAGGTGCGTGATTACCTGTGGAAAAACGCCCATCTGGTGTCCCGCGTGGTGGAAGGCAAAGAGGAAGACGGCGCGAAATTCCGCGACTACTTCGACCACCACGAACCGCTGTCGCAGGTGCCGTCACACCGGGCGCTGGCGATGTTCCGCGGCCGTAACGAAGGCGTGTTGCAACTGTCGCTTAACGCCGATCCGCAGTTTGACGAACCGCCGAAAGAGAGCCACTGCGAGCACATCATCATCGAGCATCTGGGATTACGTCTCGGCAACGCACCGGCGGACGGCTGGCGGCGCGCGGTGGTGAACTGGACCTGGCGCATCAAGGTGCTGCTGCATCTGGAAACCGAACTGATGGGCAGCGTGCGCGAAAAAGCCGAAGACGAAGCCATCAACGTATTTGCCCGCAACCTGCACGACCTGCTGATGGCGGCGCCCGCCGGCATGCGCGCGACGATGGGGCTGGACCCCGGCCTGCGCACCGGCGTGAAAGTGGCGGTGGTGGACGCCACCGGCAAGCTGGTGGCGACCGATACTATTTATCCGCACACCGGTCAGGCCGCCAAAGCGGCCACCGTGGTCGCGGCGCTATGCATCAAGCATCAGGTGGAACTGGTCGCCATCGGCAACGGCACCGCTTCGCGCGAAACCGAGCGTTTCTTCCTCGACACCCAGAAACAGTTCCCGGACGTAAAAGCGCAGAAAGTCATCGTCAGCGAAGCGGGCGCGTCGGTGTATTCCGCCTCCGAGCTGGCGGCGCTGGAGTTCCCGGATCTGGACGTGTCGCTGCGCGGCGCGGTATCCATCGCCCGCCGCTTGCAGGACCCGCTGTCAGAACTGGTCAAGATCGACCCGAAATCCATCGGCGTCGGCCAGTACCAGCATGACGTCAGCCAGACCCAACTGGCGAAAAAACTGGAGGCGGTGGTAGAAGACTGCGTGAACGGCGTCGGCGTCGACCTCAATACCGCCTCGGTGCCGCTACTGACCCGCGTAGCCGGCCTTACCCGGCTGATGGCGCAGAACATCGTGAGCTGGCGTGACGAAAACGGGCGCTTCAACAACCGCGACCAGTTGCTGAAAGTCAGCCGCCTCGGCCCGAAGGCCTTTGAGCAGTGCGCCGGCTTCCTGCGCATCAACCACGGCGACAACCCGCTCGATGCCTCCACCGTCCACCCGGAAGCCTACCCGGTGGTGGAGCGTATTCTAGCCGCCACCGAGCAGAAACTGCAGGATCTGATGGGCAATGCCAGCGCGCTGCGCAGCCTGAAACCAGCCAGCTTTACCGACGATCGTTTCGGGGTGCCCACCGTCACCGACATCATCAAAGAGCTGGAAAAACCGGGGCGCGACCCGCGGCCGGAATTCAAGACCGCCAGCTTCGCCGACGGGGTGGAAACCCTCAACGACCTGCTGCCGGGCATGATTCTGGAAGGCGCCGTCACCAACGTCACCAACTTCGGCGCGTTTGTGGATATCGGCGTCCATCAGGACGGACTGGTGCACATCTCCTCCTTGTCGGATCGCTTCGTGGAAGACCCGCATCAGGTGGTGAAAGCCGGTGACATCGTTAAGGTGAAAGTGCTGGAAGTGGATCTGCAGCGTAAGCGCATTGCGCTGACCATGCGGCTGGACGAACAGCCGGGCGAGGGCAACAGCCGTCGCGGCAGCGGCGGACGCGAGCGCGACAACGGCAATAATAATGCATCGCGCCCATCGCAAGCGGGGAACAAGGCTCGTCCGCGCCAGAGCAACGCCCCGGCAAGCGGCAACAGCGCCATGAGCGACGCGCTGGCGGCGGCGTTTAAGAAGCGGTGATATCTCTGTCAGGGTTCAGGCTATCGAGCCTGAACCCTGTATTCAGGAACGGTGACCGGCGTATCATGTCCGAATGATGTGCGTATGCTAAAGAACAACAATTTTTATCAAGGCTAGCTGTATGAAAATTATTTTAAATAACTCAAAAGGAAATTACACATGGATACAGTGGAAGAAATAGGTGGAACATATTTTTATAATGGGATGATAAATTTAAGCGCAGGAGAATTATTCTTCTGGGTCATGGTTGATGAAACCATGAAACACTTTGGCATTGATGATGCCCTCGCTATGAGCATGATTCTTTTAGGGCGAAATGATCAAGAGACAAGAAGAAAACCGTCCGGTGCAATAAAAGGAACGTCATTATCTAGCATATACTCCAGGCGAATATTCAAAAAAACAAAAATCCCACTGGGAATATCATTACCAACGATTATTGGTGGTCCAATCCAAGGATTAAAGATAAGATTTGTTAGGAACCTAGGGACATTTGTTGGCAGGACAATACCTGTCTTAGGTTGGGCAATATTAATTTGCGATGTAAGCACCATATCCTATAATACTGTACGACACTACAATCAGATAGCCAGAGGAGAGGATAAACTATATGGAAATTAACAAGAAGGAAATAATAAACTTGGTAAAGAGACACGCTGGAGTGTCAATAACCCCATATCAAAAAGAAATAACAGAGGAAAGTATAATAAACTCAGATTTTGATTTTGATGATGATGAGATACAGGCATTGATGTCTGATTTCTTTAAAGAATTCGACGTCACTCCAGATAATTTTAATGTGAAAAATTATTATTATGATTATTCAGATTATAGCTTTCTATCTCTTTTAAACCCTTTTAAAAAGATAGAAAAACCAGAATTAAAAATATTATCTGTAGCAATGCTTATAGAATCTGCAAGATTAGGGTGCTGGCTTTACGACTAACCTCCGAAGTGCATACTATACCCATCATGTTTCAAATTTCAGTTTAGGGTATATGTTTCGGAGGCCATTAGAAATAATATTAATCTATTCGTTATATCCCATCATGCCAGATACTATAACCAGAAGTACCTGCAGCTTTATGCGACCAAGATATGCTCTTATATTTAAGCATAATCTCTTCATACGGGATTGATTCTGTATTATTTATAGAGTGTGGATACGATGAAGATACAGATACTACTCTGGCATCAGCCAATGTTAATTCATAAAAAACTTCCAACTTCCCAGCAGAATTCGTTCTATAGAAGAAAAAATGTGCCGTTAGTTTTTCATTTGAGGTAATGGAAACCCCTAAGAGCGGAGAGGATTTATCGATAGGCTTTACTAATTGTATCGGATGATGAGCTACATTATCATCTCGTGTTATAGTATGGTTCAATCCTAATACCTGTATCTGATCTTCATGTCCAGACTGATAACGATTACCGATAGAATCTATAGTAGAACAGCCAGAAGAAATTAATCCCTGCTGATCACCTTCCAAAGTTAGGTAAATAAGATATGACATTTGACATCCTTTTTTCTATTCAATCATCCACGTGTAATACTTTCTTTTAAAACTAGCATTACATCGAACTGATTTAAATACAGCAACCGAATCGCAGAGATCCTTGTATTACAATCCCCGCATTTTGATAAACCATTCTCATTAATCTACCGCATCTATAGACTTTCCCCCACAAACCCCACCACATGCTCCACAAACGCTTCCGGATGGGAGATAAACGGCGCGTGGGCGGCTTTTGGTATTACCACGGAAGTAGAGTGCGGGTACTGTTCGTCCATCAGCGCGGCGACTTTGCGCGGCACCAGCCCGTCCAGCGCGCCGTAAAGGCGCAGGAACGGCATCGTCAGTGTGGTCAACGGTTCACGCAGGTCGGTATCGCGCAGAATCCCCAGCCCGGCGTTCAGCACGTCGGTAGTAGGCGCCGGTTGGCCGGACAGCGCCACTTTCAGCAAGCGGGCGTCTTTTCTGGCGTTTTCGGTACCCAGCGTCTGCAACGCCAGAAAGCGCTCGATGGTGCCGAGGAAATCGTCGCTCAGCATTTGCTGGAAACCGGATAACACCTGCGGGCGGATGCCCGGCCAGCTATCGCGCGCTTCAAAGCAAGGGGACGACGCCAGCGTGATCAGCGCATTGACCCGTTCCGGCGCGCTCAGCGCCGCCTGGCTGGCCACCAGCCCGCCCAGCGACCAGCCTAACCACACCGCCCGCTCCGGCGCCTGCGACAGTACCTGCTGCGCCATATCGGCAAG
This sequence comes from Dickeya dadantii NCPPB 898, assembly GCF_000406145.1. Taxonomy (NCBI): domain Bacteria; kingdom Pseudomonadati; phylum Pseudomonadota; class Gammaproteobacteria; order Enterobacterales; family Pectobacteriaceae; genus Dickeya; species Dickeya dadantii. The sequence continues at coordinate 4,386,940 of NZ_CM001976.1, forward strand.
CGACATCACCCCGAATCCCTGACTCTGCCCATAACCCGGCAGGTCCACCCGGTGCAGCCTGAAATGCGGGGCCAGCCGCATGACGATGCTGTTCCACACCTGCGAATTCATTCCCCAACCGTGCAGCATCACAAGTTCGCATGTTCCTTCCCCTTCCGTTTGCCAGTGCAGTGCTTCCATGGGTTATGTTGTCCTCCGTCAGAAATGGAATGATTCAGGCCACGCCGCCCGGCATGCCTGATGACTCAGGGAAATGCGATGTTGACGATCATGGCACAGTGCTGGCTCTGCCAGCAGCCGCTCTATCATAGTCATCACGGGATTTGCAGTCACTGTCGCCGTCATCTGCCGCAGCCGGTCGCCTGCTGTCCGCGCTGCGGCCTGCCTTCGGCGTCCGGCACCCTGCCGTGCGGACGGTGCCTACAACAGCCGCCGCCGTGGCAGTCGTTGCTGTTTGTCAGCGATTATCGGCCGCCGCTGAGCACGCTGCTCAAACGCGTCAAATTTCAGGGGCGCACCGAACTGGCGCCGGCGCTGGCGCGGCTGATGCTGCTGCAATGGCTGGCACGCCGCCGGGATACCGCCCTGAGCCTGCCCGCCGCGTATCCGCGGCCTGACGCCATCGTCACCGTTCCTCTGCACCGACGGCGCCACTGGCGGCGCGGCTTCAACCAGACCGACCTGCTCGCGCGTCTGCTGGCGCGCTGGCTGGGCTGCGCGTATCACCCCGCCGCGCTGGTCCGCGTGCGTCCTACCGTTCCCCAGCAGACGCTGGGCGCCCGTTCCCGTCGCCGCAACCTGCGCGGCGCGTTCGAGTGTCGGTATGACGTCAATGGCAAACGGTTAGTGTTGCTGGACGATGTGGTGACCACCGGCAGCACGGCGGCGGAAGTCAGCCGGGCCTTACGCCACGCCGGCGCGCGGCAGGTTCAGGTGTGGTGTCTATGCCGCACCTTGTCGTAACCGCCGGGATGGGCGTATTATAACCAACTGGCGTAGTCAACTATTGAGTTAACATTATGATTCGTATTACCGACGCTGCTCAGGAGCACTTTGCCAAGCTGCTGACCAAACAGGAAGAAGGCACCCAGATCCGTGTCTTCGTCATCAATCCCGGTACCCCGAACGCCGAGTGCGGGGTGTCTTACTGCCCGCCCGATGCCGTCGAACCGAACGATACCGAGCTAAAGTTTGAGAAACTGTCTGCCTACGTGGACGAACTCAGCACGCCGTATCTGGAAGACGCCGAGATCGACTTCGTGACCGACCAGTTAGGTTCTCAGCTGACGTTAAAAGCGCCGAACGCCAAGATGCGCAAAGTCGGCGACGACGCTCCGCTGATGGAGCGCGTGGAGTATGTGCTGCAATCTCAGATCAACCCGCAGCTGGCCGGTCACGGCGGCCGCGTAACGCTGATGGAAATCACTGAGGAAGGTTACGCCATTCTGCAGTTCGGCGGCGGCTGCAACGGCTGTTCCATGGTGGATTACACCCTGAAGGAAGGCATCGAAAAAGAGCTGTTGCAGAAATTCCCGGAGCTGAACGGGGTGCGTGACCTCACCGAGCATCAGCGCGGCGAGCACTCCTATTATTGATAGGGCGTCACGCCGATATTGATAGGACGTCACGCCAATATCGATAGAACGTCATGCCGATAATTGATAGGACGTCATACCGCTCGGATGCCATGATGCGGTACGGCGCTTACCTGATGCGAAGCTGACGATAGGTTCCGTCGAGCCGGTTTTGATTATCACGGGCGGCCAGTCACCTGACCGCCCGTCGTTTTTCCCGGCGACGCTCACTCGCCACTCAGGCTTTTTTCGTTTCTTTTTTCGTTTCTTTTTTTTGTCTTCTTTCTTCGTCTCTTCTGGCTTCTCATCACCTGCCGTTTTCACCGTTTTCCGGGTCCGCGACGGCACCGGTCCGCCACGGCGCAAATCGATATCCCGAATCAGCCGCTCCAGATAGCGGTCGGTAAAAATGGAATCCAGCGAACGGCTCAGCTTGCGCCGCCAGTTGGGATATTCCTGATGAGTGCCCGGCACATTCACCGGCGTCGCCATGTCCAGCCAGTCCTCAAGCTGCAATCCCAGCAGCGCGCTGGCGCTGTCGGCCAGATAGCGCTGCACCCCACGGTTAAGCTGGGCGCTCATGGTCGTGAGCGAGGCATTACGCCCGACCCGCTGCGGCAGCAAGCCTTGCTCATGCAGGGCGTCAAGCAGCCCCTGCTTGGCGCTTTCCCGCGCGTCGTGCTGCTGTTGCAATAATGCGTCGGTGGGATACAGCCCAAGATCCTTGCCCAGCGTCAGGTCGACGCCCTGCCAGTAGCCACGCAGCGTCGCCAGATCATGGGTGGTGATGGTCGCCATTGAGCGGGGCGGATACGCGTCCGGCGCGCGAAAACGATCGTGCTGATCCTTTTCAAAAAACAAGCACCTTATAGGAATAAATACTGTTGTCAGGCAGTTTATTGACGATCTCCTCCGGCACCGTCCCCAGATCCTCGCCGATCACCAGACAGCGATGACGATGGCTTTCCAGCGCCAGGATCCCCAGCAGGTCATCCACCGGATACCGCACATAGGCGCCGTGGGTAGCGGTGTGGCCGTTCAGAATCCACCACAGCCGCAGCAGCCCCATCACATGGTCGATACGCAGCGCGCCGCTGTGCGCCATATTACTGCGCAGCAGGTCGATAAACGGCTGATAGCCGCGCTGGCGCAGCAGAATCGGGTGCATCGGCGTCAGGTTCCAGTTCTGTCCGCCCGGCCCCAGCGGGTCCGGCGGCGCGCCAAGCGTCACCGACATGCAGTGCAATTGCTGATCGCCCCAGGTATCCACGCCGCCCTGCGCCACCCCCACCGCCAGATCGCGGTACAGGCCGATAGGCATGCCCAGTTGTTTGCTGTGGGAAAAACAGGCCGCCAGCTGTTCATGCGCCAGCCACTGTAGCCAGCAATAAAACCGCACGTCGTCGGCGTGCTCCTGGCGGAATCGCAGCGAGGCGTCGCTGCGCGCGTCGTGGTATTCCCGCGGCCACTGCAACCAGTCGGCGGCCGGTTGGCCCTGCGTCTTCAGCCACGCCTGCAACGCGTCGTAAGTCGCCTGCTGCAACAGGCTTTCATCGTGGGTTTTCAGAAATTGCTGGAAGGCGGTCTTGCGCGGGTCCAGTGCGTTGCGGCGATTGAAGTGATTGAACGCCAGCCGCAGCGCCGTCAGTTTCAGGCTGGTGACCGCGGCGTAATCCACCCAGCGGCTGGCACGGGCGGCGGTCAGCCGCCGCTGAACGTCGTCCTGTTTCCACCACTCGCCGGCGGCATCGCTCTGATGAAAATCATCCACCTGATTCACATCGATATAGATAACATTCAGCCAGTTGCGCGATGACGGGCTGTACGGGCTGGCGGCCTCCGGCTCTGCCGGATAAAGCGCGTGCAACGGGTTAAGGCCGACAAACGCGCCTCCCCGGCGCGCCACCTGTTCCACCAGCGTTTTCAGGTCGCCGAAATCGCCGATCCCCCAGTTATCCGACGAGCGCAGGGTATAAAGCTGCACCATGACGCCCCACCAGCGTTTGCCCTGCGTCAGCGGGTCCGGTTCGTAACACCGCGCCGGCGCCACAATCACCCGGCACGGCCACTGCTGTTCGCCCTGCGTCAGTATCAACTGGTGATAGCCGAGCGGCAGGTTGTCCGGCAACGCCAGCTCCGCCTGCCCGGTCGATCGCCCTTCGATGATGCCGCCTTTTTCATAGGTGAGCGTCCAGCCATACTCGCCCTCGTCGCGCAGCGGCAACTTATTCTGTTGCCCCTGACGGAACACGCACACCGAAGGCAACGGCGCTACCGCCGGATCCGCCACATCAAGCAGTTGCAGCAGTTTATCGCGGGTTTCCTGGTCTATCGCCTGTTCATTACCGTAAGCATCTTTATAGGTATCAGCGATCCCCGGATGTTGGGGTACAGATTTTTTTGCTTTCAACGCCATGGTATTGATTCCTTAATCACGCATCGTCCAGATGCGTTTCTGATAATCATGAATTGCCCGATCGGCACTGAACATCCCCATACGGGCGGTATTCAAAATGCAGCGACGCGTCCATTCATCAGGTTCACGATACAGCTCATCCACACGCTGTTGAGCCTGGCAGTAAGGTGCGAAATCGGCCAGCACCAGATAGGGGTCCCCCAGTTTCAGCAGGCTATCCAGCAGAGGGGCGAACGCCGTTTTATCCCCATGGCTGAAGGTTCCGTCGGCCAGCTCGTCGAGGATTTCCTTGAGCAATGGATGCGCGGCAATGTAGCGAGCGGGTTTATAGCCGCCGGCGGTGAGTTTTTTCACCTGTTCGACGGTATGCCCGAAGATAAACAGATTCTCCGCGCCCACTTCCTGCGCCATCTCCACATTGGCGCCGTCCAGGGTGCCCACCGTCAGCGCGCCGTTCAACGCCAGCTTCATGTTGCCGGTACCGGACGCCTCCTTGCCCGCCGTGGAAATCTGCTCCGACACGTCAGCGGCCGGAATAATCCGCTCCGCCAGCGACACACGGTAATCCGGCAAAAAGACCACTTTCAGGCGGTCATTCACCCGCTTGTCCCGGTTAATGTGCTCCGCCACGCAGTTGATGGCGTAAATAATGTTTTTTGCCAGCACGTACCCCGGCGCCGCCTTGGCGCCAAACAGAAAAAGGCGCGGCACGATATCCAATCCGGGGTCGGCAAGCAATCGCTTATACAGCGATAAAATATGCAGCAAATTCAGATGCTGCCGCTTGTATTCATGCAACCGTTTGATTTGCACATCAAACAGCGAGGCAGGGTCGACACGGATGCCGTATTCGCGCTGCAAAAATTGCGTCAGTTGCGTTTTGTTGTCCTGCTTGATGTGGCGGTAACGCGCCCGGAACGCGCTGTCCTGCGCGTAGGGCGCCAGCCCGCCCAGCAGCGTCAGCCGGTTGCCCCATTCGGTGCACAGAGTATCGTCAATCAGCGAAGAGAGCGCCGGATTGCACTGTTTCAGCCAGCGCCGCGGCGTAATGCCGTTGGTGACATTGTGAAATTTTGTCGGCCACAGCTGGTAATATTCCGGAAACAGGTCGCGCACCACCAGATCGGAGTGCATCTGCGCCACGCCATTGACCGCAAAACAGGCCACCACGCACAGGTTCGCCATTCTCACCTGACGGCGATGCACCACCGCCAGCCGCGCCCAAACCTGCCGATCGCCCGGCCAGCGCGCCTCCACCTGCTGATGCAGGCGCTCATTAATCGTTTTGATAATCGACAGATGACGCGGCAGCAGCCGGCCGAACAGCCGTTCGTCCCAGCACTCCAGCGCCTCCGGCATCAGGGTATGATTGGTGTAGGCGAACAGGCGCCTAGTCAGCCGCCAGGCCTGTTCCCACGGCATTTCGTGCTCGTCCAGCAACAGGCGCAGGGTTTCGGGGATCGCCAGCGTCGGGTGGGTATCGTTCAACTGCACCACTTCATACTCGGGCAACGTCTCCAGCGGCCTTCCTGCGCGCTCATGCCGCCGGAAGATGTCCGACACGGCGCAGGCGCACTGAAAATACTGCTGCATCAGGCGCAGTTTTTTACCTGCCGCATGATTGTCGTTCGGGTAAAGCACCTTAGTCAGACTGGCGGCGGCGATGCCTTGCTGTTCGGCTTTCAGGTAATGGCCGGCGTTGAACTGCTCAAGATCAAACGGGTCGCTATGGGTGGCCTGCCACAATCGCAGCGGTTGCACCCTGCCATTGCGATAACCGATAACCGGGATATCGGTGGCCTCGCCGACGATAACCTGCTCCGGTATCCAGCGTTCGCTGCCGTCCGCCTGTTTCACCAGTTCGCCGCCGAAACCAACCTCCACCGCCAGCTCCGGACGCGGACGCGCCCAGGGGTAGCTGTCGCGCAGCCAGTCGTCCGGCGTTTCCCGCTGAAAGCCGGCGTCAAAATGCTGGCGGAATAAACCGTACTGATAATGCAGACCATAACCGATCGCCGGCTGGCCGACCGTCGCCATCGCGTCCAGATAACAGGACGCCAGCCGCCCTAACCCGCCGTTGCCGAGCGCCGGGTCGGTTTCCTGCTCCAGCACGTCGCTCAGCGCCAGCCCCTGCTGCGCCAGCGCCTCCGCCACCGCGTCATACCAGCCCAGATTGAGCAGATTGTTGCCGGTCAGGCGGCCGGGCAGGAATTCCATCGACAGATAATTGACATGCCGCGCCGCCGCAGGCGCGGCGTCGGGCGGGAGCAGGTCGGCAGACGTCAACACATCCAGTTGCTCCGTCAGCGCAGCGCTCACCAGTTGCCAGCACTGACGCAACGACAGCGCCTGCAAGGACGGTTGAGCGCACGCCTGCAACTGACGCTGCAGGTCGGCGGCGAACCGGGAAGGATTGAATGATGGTGACATCGTGCCTCTCTCCTCTGTCAGTGATGGAAAAAGGCACGTCGGGATCAGCACAACTCCAACTGTACCTTATGTTGTTCGATGATTTTCAGCACACTGGGCGGTGGTAACTGATCGGTAAAAAGATAGTCGATCAAATCCATGTTACCCAAATTGACCATAGCGTTACGGCCAAACTTCGAATGGTCCGTCACCAGCATCACGCAGCGGGAGTTTTCGATAATCGCCCGTTTGGTGCGTACCTCGTGGTAATCAAACTCCAGCAGCGAGCCGTCCATATCAATACCGCTGATTCCCAAAATGCCGAAATCGAGCCGGAACTGAGAAATAAAATCCAGCGTGGCCTCGCCGATGATGCCGCCGTCCCGGCTGCGCACCTCGCCTCCCGCCAGAATCAGGCGAAAATCTTCTTTGGCGGTCAGCAACGTCGCCACATTCAGGTTGTTGGTGACCACCCGCAAATCTTTATGGTTCATCAGCGCGTGGGCCACCGCCTCCGGCGTAGTGCCGATATCAATAAAAAGCGTAGCACCATCCGGAATCTGGCTGGCGACTTGCCTCGCAATCCTGGCTTTTTCATCAGACCACATCATTTTGCGATCGTGATAGGCGGTATTGACTGAACTGGAGGGCAACGCCGCCCCACCATGATGACGATGGATCTTGTTCTGCTCCGCCAGATCGTTCAGATCGCGGCGAATGGTCTGCGGGCTGACCGCAAAATGCTCCACCAGCTCCTCGGTACTGACGTATCCCTGCCGACGCACCAGGTCGATAATGGCGTCATGCCGCTGTGTTTGCTTCACATTGATCCCCTCAAACAGATCCCTTCAAACACCGACATGCCGTCATGCCGGCCAATTAAGAAACCGCGCCTCGCAGGCAAAACAACGCACGGCCATGCAGTAGCCACTGCGCGCCCTTCTGCCACTCATTCGGATTTCGGTAAACGGTATGATGCCATTAACGGTGTCTGTTGCGTGTATCCCACCATGCCATCAGCAAGCCAATGACCAGCCCCGCGACATGCGCCGCATTGGCGATCGACATGCCCAAAATATCGAAATAACCCGCCACCAGCCACACCAGCGCGAACGCCATCAAACCACGCTGAAGATGCAGCGAGCCATCCGGCTCACGCTCGCCGCGCAGCCAGACGTACCCCATCAGGGCGTACACCACGCCGGACAGGCCGCCGAAATAGACGCCGCTGAACCAGGACTGCACCCACCCGCTGAGCGCAGACGACAATAACAGAATCACGCACAGCCGCCGGGTGCCGAGCACGCGCTCCACCGGGCCGCCGAGATACCACCACCACATCAGGTTGAACAGCAGATGCAGCAGCGAGAAATGCAGCAGCGCGTGGCTGAACCAGCGCCAGAGCTGCAGGGTCTGCGTGCTGTCCGGAAAGGCTAACAGCACCATCATGCGCTCTACGCCGTAGGCCTGCATCAACAGGTAGACGGCGATGGCGACCACCAGCACCCCCAGCGTCAACGGTCCCGCGCGCTGGCGCAGCGTCTGCAGGTAGGAAAACGACGGGTAACGCAGCCCGCTGTCGGTGGTGCCGTTCTGCCAGCTGGCCGCCTGATAACGCTCATGCCAGGGCTCTTGCAGGAAGCGCGCCAGTTCCTGCTTCACCCGCTCCTGCTGGCTTTCGTCCGGCAGCCAGATATCCACTTCGCTCCCGTTGATGCGGACAACCAGCCGCACCTGATGCGTGTGCATATAGTCGACAAACGCCTGCGCCAGACGCGGATTGGATAACGCAACAATTCGGATCATGACAATAGCCCAACGCTTCCCGCCAATGAATTTATGTCTTCGATTCTAAAACATTTACCGCCCGGAGCGCAGCGCAATAACCGTTCATAACCTCTGCTATTTCCGTTTGGATGTGATGGCTTTCACATCTATCAGGCATTCGTCGTGACAGGCTCCCTTGCCGCCCGGCGGGAGTGCGGCGAATTTTTGTTTACTTCCGTTTTGTCCGACATCCTATGATCGCGGTCACTTTTCAACCAGGGTGGCTCCATTACTCTCATTCAAGAGGTGTTAAGGGTATGTTTCTTGAAGAACGCAGAAACAAGATTCTGGAATATCTGGATCAATACGATCGCGTCAGCGTGGAATATCTGGCCGCTATTTTCTCTGTCACCAGAGAAACCATACGCAGCGACCTGAACGCCCTGGCCCGGCAACGGCTGATTCAGCGTTGCCACGGCGGCGCCGTTATTATTCGCCGCAGCCTGCAATCTCAGCTGATTACCGAAACCGGAAAAGATTTCGAGGTCCTGTTAAAGAAAATAAAAAATCAGGTCAGAAATAAAAGCGTAGGAAAAAAGGATAAAACCATGAAGGGTAAAGTCTGTATTCTTGGCTCGTTTAATGTGGATATTGTCGCCAGGGTCGCGCGTTTTCCCAAAGGCGGGGAATCGTTGCTGGCGCAAGGCAGCGCGCTGGGTCCGGGAGGGAAAGGCGCGAATCAGGCCATGGCCGCCAGCATGGCCGGCGCGAAAGTGCATTTCGTTTCCAAAGTCGGGAAAGATCAATTCAGCCATTTCGCTTACGAGCATTTATCAAAATCCGCCATTCATTCATTTAAATTATATCAGTCCGACACGGAACCAACCGGCAACGCCATTATTTATGTCTCGCTACAGAATGGCGAAAATATGATTGCCATTTATTCCGGCGCCAATAAAACGCTGACCGACGAAGAAATTGCCGAAATTATGCCCGAGCTGGAAGACGCGGACGTATTACTGCTGCAAATGGAAAATAATTTCCCGGCCACGCTGAGCGCCATGAAACTGGCAAAGGCGCTCGACACGCAAATTATCCTCAACCCGGCCCCGTATTCCGACGATGTTTTATCCTGCCTCGATTATGTGGATATCATCACCCCGAATGAAACCGAAGCTTCATTGCTGTCCGGCATTGAGATCAACAATCTGGACAGCGCCAGACAAGCCGCGCAGAAAATCCACGCGCTTGGCGCCGCGCGGGTCATCATCACCATGGGCGCCAACGGCGCACTGCTGTTCGACGGCCAGCAATTCCAGCACATCCCGGCCTTTCCCGCCGTCAGCGTGGATACCACCGGCGCCGGCGATGCCTTCAACGGCGCGTTCGCCGCCGCCGTAGCCGGCGGACAAAGCGTGGCGCAGGCCGCCACCTATGCCAATGCGTTCGCCTCTCTGGCGGTCGAACGGGAAGGCGCCGCCAATATGCCAACCCAGCAGCAGGTAACGAACCGGCTGGCGCAGCGCTGATTTACCCACACCTTATTTTAAACACCCCGAACAGATTGTCGGGCAAGGAGAAAAATAATGAAGAGCATCGAAGGTATCGTTCCCGTCATGCTGACCCCGTTTAACACCAGAAACGACATCGACTACCCCGGTCTGGCGAAGCTGATCGACTGGTATCTGGACAAGGGGGTGGACGCGCTGTTCGCCGTCTGCCAGTCCAGTGAAATGCTGTTTCTCAGCCTGCAGGAGCGTGTGGATCTGGCGCGTTTCGTGGTGGAGCGCGTCGCGGGGCGCATACCGGTGATCGCGTCCGGCCACATCAGCGACGCTATCGACGACCAGATTGCCGAACTGACAGCGATGGCGGAAACCGGCATCGACGCGCTGGTGCTGGTCACCAATCATCTGGACCCGAAAAACCAAGGTTCAGCGACGTTTTTCAGCACGCTGGACACCTTGCTGGCGGCGCTGCCGGCAACGCTGCCGCTCGGCCTGTACGAATGTCCGGCGCCGTATCGCCGCCTGCTGACGGATGACGAACTGATGCACTGCGCCAACAGCGGCCGCTTCGTGGTGCTCAAAGACGTGAGCTGCGACCTGCCAACGGTAGAACGCCGGGTCAAACTCACCGCCGGCACGCCGCTGAATATCATCAACGCCAACGCCGCCATCGCTTTTCCGGCGATGCGCGCCGGCTCCAAAGGCTTTAGCGGCGTGTTCACCAACTTCCACCCGGAGTTGTATCAGTGGCTGTATTCGCACAGCCAGCAGCAGCCGGAACTGGCGCAGGAACTGGCGACCTTTCTGTCGCTGGCGGCGGTCACCGAAACGCTGGGTTACCCCAAGAACGCCAAAATCTACCATCAGCGCCTCGGCACCTTTGAACACGATAACTGTCGGGTGACCAAAGACAACGTACTGGAGAAATTCTGGGCCTTGACGGTGATCCTGGATCAGATTCATCAGGGAACGGAACACTACCAGAAAAAAATTCAGCAACGATAACGTCACTGCCGTCAGGTATATTGTCCGGCGAGTGGAAATAATACCGTTATTTCCGCCCGCCGGCTAATGGCATGCTCTTGTCATTCACCAGGAATAACCCGCTATGATTATTTGCGATCAACAAGATTGGGGTCGGGAGAAATACGCGTTACATCCGATTATTCATCAGGCTATCGATTATATTTCCACGACCGACTTCACTGCTATGCCGACCGGGAAATACGACATTATTCCCGGAAAAATGTTCTGCCTATTACAGGAATTCACGACAGAGCCTGCGGAGGAAAGGCTGGCGGAATCACATTTCCAGTTTGTCGACATCCAATATTTATTACAGGGGGAAGAAACCATCGGCGTCGCACGCGGCAGCCGCAACAATACCGTGATTGAAGACAAAAGCGAGCACCACGATATTGTCTTTTATCGTGATATTCAAAACGAAAGTTTTATTTCATTAACACCAGGCATGTTTGCCGTTTTCTTTCCGGAAGATCTGCACCGGCCATGCTGTCAAAGCCAGGGCCAGTCTTTTATTCGCAAAGCGGTTATTAAAATTCACATCAGTTTATTTACGGATTGCTGATTATTATGAAAAACGCCACCTCTACCTTACAAGATAATACGGTTATCACCACCTCGCCGATTACCCGCTTACGTTGGGGAATCATTTTCATTCTGTTAATGGCGGCAGTCATCAATTACCTGGACCGCGCCAACTTAAGTATCGCCAATACCACCATCGCCAAAGAGTTCGGTTTCAGCGCTACCCAGATGGGCATGTTGCTTTCCGCCTTCCTGTGGCCTTACGCGCTCGCCAATCTGCCGGCCGGCTGGCTGGTGGACAAACTGGGGCCGAAAAAAATGTTTTCCGGCGCGGTGGGGCTGTGGTCAACCTTTACCGTGCTGGCCGGGTTCATCAACGGCTATTCCATGTTCTATGGATTGCGTATGTTGCTGGGTATCGCCGAGTCGCCCTTTTTCACCTCGGGCATTAAAATCACCCATCGCTGGTTTTCCGCCCGCGAACGCGGCCTGCCGACCGCCATCATCAATACCGGTTCGCAGATCGCCAACGCCGTTGCGCCGCCGATTCTGACCGTGCTGCTGCTGACGCTGGGCTGGCGCGGCATGTTCATCGCCATCGGTCTGGCGGGCATACCGCTGCTGCTGGTCTGGCTGAAGTTTTATCGCGAACCGACCGCGGCCGAAGAGCGCGACATTCACGTCGAGGCAGCGGCGGCGACATCCAGCGACGAGACGGCCAAAAGCCAGCCAGGCTGGGGCGCGCTGTTCCGGCATAAAACCACCTGGTTCATGATTCTGGGTAACTTCTCCATCATGTTTACCATCTGGGTTTATCTGACCTGGCTGCCGGGCTATCTGGAAAAATCCCTCGGCTTCACGCTGAAACAAACCGGTTGGATTGCCTCCATCCCGTTCCTCGCCGGCATTCTCGGCGTGCTGTGCGGCGGGGCGATTTCCGATCGTCTGATTCGCCGCGGCGTCAACACCATCACCGCCCGTAAAATCCCCATCGTAATGGGAGCGGCGCTGGCAGCCTGCTTTGTGGCGCCGATTCCGTTCGTCAGCAACACCTCACTGTCCATTCTGCTGTTATCGCTGGGCTATTTCTGCTCGCAGTTGCCCTCCGGGGTCATCTGGACGCTGGCGACCGACATTGCGCCCAAAGAGCAGGTCGCGTCACTCGGCGCTATTCAGAACTTCGGCGGCTTTCTGGGGGCGGCCAGCGCGCCCATCATCACCGGCGTGATTCTGGATGCCACCGGGGTGTTCACCAATGTTTTCTTTCTGGGTGCGGGCTTGCTGATGCTCGGGGCGTTGAGCTACGGCCTGTTCGTCAAAAAGCCGCTTATTGAAAAATAACCATCCGCTACGACGAAGGGTGACTTACGGCGCCCTTCGTCGTACAGAACCTACGCTGCATTATCAGTAACCAACCTTAACGGTCAGCCCAGCCCATAAAAAGTCAAACTATTGATTTATAAATCAATAATGCGTTTTACTTCATCATCTCAACATTCCTCAGCATAAATACTTTATTCACAGTATTACTTTTATCGATCGGTTTTAGGAAAATGATAGATTATATAAATTAAAATAGGGTTAATGATCGTTTTAAACGATTTTCATATTGGTTACATAAGCGCTAGATTAATTTGTAGAAAATAACAGCACTAATAGCGGTGATTATTTATGCAATGAATGAACTATTCGTGATACGCCTGATTCCGGTATTGACGAAAGAAAAAAGAATTTTTGCTTTCGAGCTCTTCCTAAACCAGAGAATATCCATCAATCCTACCAACAAGGGAAACACAGGTCATTCATCATGGATAACGAATAAATTTCAGCTCTTTCTTATCAAATTAAACTATATCAGGGAGACATCCACACTTTCATCGTCCCCTTCCAGAAAAATAGTCATCGGGTTGGATCGGGATCTTTTGGTTTTTATTCTAAATGATAAAAACATAAAGGAAGAGATCGCCTCTATAAAAGAGGTGAGGTTTATTATTGACGCCAGCATAGACATTATCAACAACCGTAATGACTATCGACTAATAAAAGAATTATCTGCGATATCAAAAATATGGCTAAACGACTTCGGCACCGGTAACACCAGTGTCACTTCATTAAAAATGAGGACATTTGAGCATATTAAAATCAACAGAGATTTCATGTTGCGATACGGGAATATGAATTTCTTTCGTAAAATGCTAGACGATATCAATACATGGAGCGACGGCGCAATATTGACCGGCATAGACAGTGACGAACTGCGTCGCCAATTCTCCGCCACGATGTTTTACGGCATGCAGGGAGAATTATGGAGCACTATTATTCTGACTATAGGCGACCATGCGTTGCGCACCCCCTTGCCTGGTCTCATTCGACCATAATCACACCATATTCAGGGAGCACGCGGGTTACATGAATATCACCGCAGCCGAACTCGAAGCGGCTATCAGGGAAAATCGTGGGTTGGCGCTCAGCTACCAGCCTATTCTAAATGTTGGCACTCGACGAATCGACAGCGCTGAGGCGCTGCTGCGCTGGCGTCATCACGAGCAGGGGCTCGTCTCTCCGGTGCTGATCATTCCACTGGCCGAACAGGCCGGGCTGATGAACAAACTGGGAGACTGGGTACTCACCGAAGTCTGTCGACAGCACAGGGAAATCCCGAATTGCAGCCTTTCAATCAATGTTTCCCCTCAGCAGCTGGAGCAGGAAGGGTTTGCCGATAACATCGCCATGACGCTGGAGCACGCCCGTTGCAACGGTGGAAAAATTGAAATCGAAATCACCGAAAACCATCAACTGAATAATACCAACCACGTCAGAAAGAATATTCGCCAATTACGCGATCTGGGTATTACCGTCGCTCTGGATGATTTTGGATCAGGCTACGCAGACATTCATTATCTTTACCAGTATGAATTCGACAAGGTGAAAATGGATAGAAGCCTCATCGCCCAGCTCGGTAAAAACAAAAAGAACGATCTACTGGTTGAATCGTTAATCCGGGTTTTGCACAAGATGGATATTTCCGTTACGGCGGAAGGCGTGGAAAGCGAAGCGCAACTGCGCATGCTGGAAACATTGCAGTGCGATCGTATACAGGGCTTTATCATTTCCAACCCCATCGAGGCCAGTCGGTTGACAACATTTATACAGGCTTATCGCCGGTAATATAACCGCGCCTAATAATTCCAGTTTCAGCGAAACGGCGACTGGAAATATGGCGGGAATAAAAGCGGAAACCACGCTCTGAAAATACCGCATGACTTTAATTTTATCGCACCACTTTTATCGCACCGGGGAAAATATGTATATACCAGCAGAGGCGACACTCAGAGACGTCATCGATTCATTGCTTAGCGAGTTGACTATCATCAACTATCTTTGTTTGGCCGCCAGCATGAACCAGTATGTGCGTAAGCAGAACATACGGACGCTAAACTCGCAGGAATTCCGTTTCCTGACCACCCGGCTGAAACGTATAAAAATCGACGTAAACCAACTGTCTGAGCTGAATGATGACGACAAGGCGCATCTGCGCAAAGCATGTCATGACATTATCCAGTTCATCGAAGACCGCCAGCCAGAGCGTTCTTCCACCGCCGTTACCGGTTAATGGCGGCACGCTAACCAACAACGAAGGCGCGCGCCGTACCGGTTCACCGTCATCCCGCCGCGACATCCTGCGGAAAACGTGTTTGCCAGGCGTCGAAACCGCCATCCACGCTGTATACGGCTTCAAAACCAAGGCTTAACAGGTAATTCGCCGCGTTGCGGCTGCTGATGCCGTGATAGCACATCACCATCACCGGCTGCTCAAAATCGGCGCCGCGTACAAAATCCGCCAGGGTTTCGTTGGTCAGATGGGTCGAGCCGGGCACATGTGCGGCGCCGAAGCTCTGCGGATCGCGAATATCCACCAGCACATTGCCTTGCTGCCAGCGCTGATACGCCTGTTCAATATCGATTGCCTCGAACTGCTCCATTGCCTGCCTCATGTTTCTTAATGAATGGTGGTTATTATCGAATGGTGTGCCTTGCACTGCATTGCGCGCATTGTAACCCACTCACCGCGCCGATAGACCGGATAAACCACAGGGATATAGGGGATTACAGGCCAAACATCACCGGGAAAACCCCGTTCCAGCCGTACCAAAGCGGTTATCTTTAAGTAAATCAGGCGCGAAACTGTTAGCTGCATCACGCGTAAATGTTTTTAATTGGTTAACGCTTGGCTAACATGTTTGTTTTCGATTAATATCGTGAGCGAAAACGAACATTATGGCTTTTGGCGAAAGTGTTGCTTTTGGCAAACAAAAATGTGGCTTTGGGCAAAATTGTCGCTTTTAACGAATATGACTGCTTTTGACGTGGCGGAGGAGAAAACGTGGAAACCAAAGATCTGATCGTGATCGGCGGAGGCATTAACGGTACCGGCATAGCGGCGGATGCCGCCGGGCGCGGACTGTCCGTTCTGTTGCTGGAAGCGCAGGATTTGGCCTGCGCCACCTCTTCCGCCAGCTCAAAACTGATTCATGGCGGCCTGCGCTACCTGGAACACTATGAGTTCCGGCTGGTGGGGGAAGCGCTGTCCGAACGCGAAGTACTGCTGAAAATGGCGCCGCACATCATTTTTCCGATGCGTTTTCGCCTGCCGCACCAGCCGCATCTGCGTCCGGCCTGGATGATTCGCGCCGGTTTGTTCATGTACGACCATCTGGGCAAACGCGTCAGCCTGCCGCCCAGCCACGGGCTGCGATTCGGCCGCGAATCGGTGCTGAAACCAGAACTGACGCGCGGTTTCGAATATTCCGACTGCTGGGTGGACGATGCCCGCCTGGTGGTGCTGAACGCGCAGGAAGTGGTGCGCCGCGGCGGCGAGGTGAAAACGCGCATGACCGTCACCCGCGCCCGCCGCGAAAACGGCCTGTGGGTGGTGGAAGCCGAAGATGCCCTGAGCGGCGAGACCCATCGCTGGCAGGCGAAAGGGCTGGTCAACGCCACCGGCCCGTGGGTACGCCAGTTCTTTGACGACAGTCTGGCGCTGCCGTCGCCGTACGGCATCCGGCTGATCAAAGGCAGCCATATCGTGGTTCCGCGCGTGCATCAGGAAGAGCAGGCCTACATTCTGCAGAATAAAGACCACCGCATCGTGTTTGTGATTCCGTGGCAGGATGAGTTTTCCATCATCGGCACCACCGATGTGGAGTACCACGGCGATCCGCATCAGGTGAAGATTGACGACAACGAAATTCGTTATCTGCTGGACGTATACAACGATCACTTCAAAAAACAGCTGACGCGCGACGACATTGTCTGGACCTACTCAGGCGTGCGCCCGCTGTGCGACGACGAATCGGATTCGCCGCAGGCCATCACCCGCGATTATACGCTGTCGGTGGCGGATGAAAGCGGTAAAGCGCCGCTGCTGTCGGTGTTCGGCGGCAAGCTGACCACCTACCGGAAACTGGCGGAACACGCCATGGATAAGCTGGCGAAGTACTACCCGCAAGCGGGCCAGGCCTGGACCAACCGCGCCATCCTGCCCGGCGGCGATATCAGCGGCAGCCGCGAAGATTACGCCGCAACCTTGCGCCGCCGCTACAACCTGCCGGAAGCGCTGGCGCGTCGCTACAGCCGCACTTACGGCACCCAGAGCGAGAAAATACTCGGTAACGCGCAGGCGCTGAGCGATCTGGGTGAACATTTCGGCCATAACCTGTACGAAGCCGAGTTACGTTATCTGGTAGAACATGAGTGGGTTGTCACGCTGGCAGACGCTATCTGGCGCCGCACCAAGCTCGGCATGTGGCTGGACGACGCCCAGCAGCAGCGTATTAGTGAATGGCTGGCGGACTACCGCAGCCAGTTAGCCAAGGCCGGTTAATACTCAAAGTTGGTTAATAGGCTTCCGTGAGGCTTCCGTAGCTAGGAAGCCGCAGCTACGATGTCGTTTTTTCACTAGCGATTCATGTCAGAACAGTGAAAAATTTCGTGCTTGATAACATCGGTTATTCCTTTGCAGCATCATCGCACGCACGACAAGGAGAGGCTCAAACGCCGCCTCTCCTTGACCACTGGCTGAAGGCTAAACTGCGCCGCTGCCGCGGTCCCTTCGGCGTTCGCCTTCGTTATTCGGGCCGCCCGTGACGCGTTCCAGACGCGGCACGGGCTTTCGCCGCGTCCATGCGGCTCACCCGACGAAGTCGCCCACCTCAGCGCAGTTTTGACGCCAGAAAGCCCTGTCGTGTTGAACCGATTAGCCCCCGGTCTGATGGCCCTGTAAGGGAAGCATTTCACGATATTCCCCCATTACACAGTCAGCTCAACTACAACCGTATCGGCTTGATATGCCAGATATCGTCGGCGTATTCCTGAATGGTGCGATCGGCGGAGAAATAACCCATGTTGGCGATGTTGTGCAAAGTACGGCGCGTCCATTCGTCCTCGTCGCGGTACACGTCGTCCACCTTGTCATGGCTATCCACATAACTGCGGTAATCCGCCAGCAACTGGTAGTGATCGCCAAAGTTGACCAGCGAGTCGAACAGATCGGCATAACGGCGCGGATCGTCCGGGCTGAACACGCCGGTGGCGATCTGCGTCAACACCCGATGCAACTCCTCGTCCTGATTGTAAAATTCACGCGGGTTGTAACCGTTGCGCCGCAGCTCTTCCACCTGCTCCGTGGTGTTGCCGAAAATGAAGATATTCTCTTCCCCCACCCGTTCGCGCATTTCGACGTTGGCGCCGTCCAGCGTGCCGATGGTCAGCGCGCCGTTCAGGGCAAACTTCATGTTGCTGGTACCGGAAGCCTCGGTGCCCGCCAGCGAAATCTGTTCCGACAGGTCGGCCGCCGGAATGATGATTTGCGCCAGGCTGACGCCGTAGTTGGGGATGAAAACGATCTTCAGTTTGTCTTTCACCTCCGGATCGTTGTTCACCACGCTGGCCACATCGTTGATCAGGTGAATGATGTGCTTGGCCATGTAGTAAGCGGATGCCGCCTTGCCGGCAAAGATGGCGACGCGCGGCACGCGATCCAGCTCCGGGTCATCCTTGATACGGTTATAAAGCGTAATCAGGTGCAGCACGTTGAGCAGTTGGCGTTTGTACTCGTGGATACGCTTGATCTGTACATCAAACAGCGCGTTGGGGTCGACCACAATGTCCAGATGCTGCGCGATGTAGATAGCCAGCCGCTTTTTGTTTTCCTGTTTAGCCTTGCGCACTTTCTGCAGGAAGACCGGAAAATCAATGTGCGGCTTCAGATCCGCCAGTTGGCTCAGATCGGTACGCCAGGTTTTGCCGATGGTGTCATCCAGCACTTTCGACAGCGACGGGTTCGCCAGCGCCAGCCAACGCCGCGGCGTCACGCCGTTGGTTTTGTTGCAGAAACGGTCCGGGTAAATGCGGGCGAAATCAGCAAACAGCGACTGTACCATCAGGTCGGTATGCAACTGGGACACCCCGTTCACCCGATGACTGCAGATCACCGCCAGCCACGCCATGCGCACTTTGCGCCCGTGATCTTCATCAATGATGGATACCCGTTTGAGCAGGTCGTGCTCATTGGGAAAACGCTCCTGCACCTCTTCCAGGAAGCGATCGTTGATTTCGAAGATCAGTTGCAGATGGCGCGGTAGAATTTTGCCCATCATGTCAACCGGCCAGGTTTCCAGCGCCTCACCCATCAGGGTGTGGTTGGTGTAGGAGAACACCTTGGTGACCACTCCCCAGGCGGCGTCCCACTTGAACTTATGCTCGTCGATCAACAGGCGCATCAGTTCCGGAATCGCCAGCACCGGGTGGGTATCGTTGAGGTGGATAGCGAATTTTTCCGCCAGATTGGCGTAGGTTTTGTGCATCATCCAATGGCGGCTGAGGATATCCTGCACCGTAGCGGACACCAGAAAGTATTCCTGACGCAAACGCAGCTCACGGCCGGAATAGGTGGAGTCATCGGGATACAGCACGCGCGACACGTTCTCGGAGTGGTTTTTGTCTTCCACCGCCGCGAAATAGTCGCCCTGATTAAATTTACCGAGGTTGATTTCGTTACTGGCCTGCGCCGCCCACAGCCGCAGGGTGTTGGTGGCATCGGTATCAAAGCCGGGGATGATTTGATCGTAGGCGCAGGCAATGATCTCCTCGGTTTCCAGCCAGCGGGTTTTACTGCCTTCCTGCTGAATACGGCCGCCAAAACGCACTTTGTAGCGGGTGCTGTGGCGGACGAATTCCCACGGATTACCGTATTCCAGCCAGTAATCCGGCGACTCCGCCTGCCTGCCGTCGACGATGTTCTGCCGGAACATCCCGTACTCGTAACGGATGCCATAACCGCGCCCCGGTAGCGCCATGGTGGCGAGCGAGTCGAGGAAGCAGGCCGCCAGCCGTCCAAGGCCGCCGTTGCCCAACGCCGGGTCGTCCTCTTCTTCCAGCAGTTCGTTCAGATCGAGGCCCATCGCTTCCAGCGCGTCCCTCAGATCGTCAAACATGCCCATCGCCAGCAGCGCGTTGGACAGCGTGCGTCCCAGCAAGAATTCCATCGACAGGTAGTAAACCTGCCGGACATCCTGCGATAACTGCGCGCGGTTAGAGCGCAGCCAGCGCTCGACCATGCGATCCCGCACGGCCAGCACCGCGGCATTCAACCAGTCATGTTTACTGGCGATGCTGGGATCCTTGCCGACGGTAAACATCAGCTTGTAAGCGATGGAGTGTTTCAGCGCGTCTACGCTAAGCGTAGGTGAGTTGTAGATAAATGGAGAGTTCATATGTCATTCCCACTGATGCGTACTACCACAGACGTTGATAAAGCGCACGATAGGCCTGGGCAGCAACCTGCCAACTAAAATCCATTGCCATTGCCTGACGCTGTACATAACGCCAGAGCGAAGGGCGCGACCACAACACAAAGACCCGACGAATCGCCCGAGACAGCGACGCTGTATTGCAATCGCTGAACACAAAACCGCTCGCCAGGCCATCAGCCAGATTTTCCAGCGAGCAATCTGCCACTGTATCCGCCAGCCCGCCGGTGCGCCTGACCAGCGGTAACGTGCCGTATTTCAGGCCGTACAGCTGGGTCAAACCGCAGGGTTCGAACCGACTAGGAACCATAATCACATCCGCGCCGCCAATAATGCGGTGCGAGAACGCTTCGTGATAACCGATCTGCACGCCGACGCGGCCGTGATACTCCGCCGCCGCCGCCAGAAAGCCTTCCTGCAGGGTGGCGTCGCCAGCTCCCAGCACCACCAGTTGCCCGCCCTGCTCCAGCAAATCCGGCACCGCCTGCAACGCGATATCCAGCCCCTTCTGGCTGGTAAGACGGCTGACGATGGCGAACACCGGCACCCGGTCATCCACCTTCAGCCCCATCGCCGTTTGCAGATGCCGTTTGTTATCCGCCTTGCGCGCCAGCTCATCGCGGCTGTAGGTAGCGGTCAGCAGCGAATCGTGCGCCGGGTTCCAGATATCGTCATCCACGCCGTTGAGGATGCCGGACAGACGACCGGCGTCTTCCCGCGACTTCAGCAACCCCTCCAGGCCGTAGCCGTATTCAGGCTGGGTGATCTCATGCGCATAAGTCGGGCTGACGGTGGTGATGTGATCCGCATAGTACAGCCCGGCCTTGAGGTACGAGATCTGGCCGTAGAACTCCAACCCGTACATGCTGAAGTACTCCGGCGGCAACCGCAGCTCCGATATGTGACGGGCATCAAATAATCCCTGATAAGCCAGATTATGGACGGTAAATACCGATTTTGCCGGTCGGCCTTTCGCCGCCAGGTAAGCGCAGGCCAACCCGGCGTGCCAATCGTGAGCGTGCACGATGTCCGGCCGCCAGAACGGATCGACGCCGCTGGCCATTTCCGCCCCCATCCAGCCCAGCAGAGCGAAGCGCAAAAAATTATCCGAATAAGCAAACAATGAGGTGTCGTGATACGGGCTGCCCGCCCGTTCATACAGGTGAGGGACATCGATCAGATAGATGCCCACGCCGTTGTAATGACCATAACGCAGCGTGACGCGACCGCCAAACGTATCCAGTTCCCGCACCACTTGCGCATCCGGGATGCCTTTTTTCAGGTCGGGGAACGCCGGCAGCAGCACCCGCACATCCATTCCCGCGGCGATCTGCGCGCCGGGCAATGCCCCCACCACATCCGCCAGTCCCCCGGTTTTCAGCAGGGGGAACAGCTCTGAACACACATGTAATACCCGCATCTTGTCTCCCGTTCAGCCGCCTCGCCTCAGGCGCGGCGACATCAATCCCCCGGCCGCTCTCGACCGGGCATCGCGGCTAAGGTTTGAGTTTGGCCAGCATGGCGCGCGTCACCAGCACGATGCCTTCTTCGGAACGATAAAAGCGGCGGCTATCGTCCTCGGCGTTCTCGCCGATCACCATGCCTTCCGGAATCTCGCAGGCGCGATCGACAATGCAGCGATGCAGACGGCATGAGCGCCCTACGTTGACATCCGGCAACAGTACCGACGAATCGATGCTGCAAAAGGAGTTGATGCGCACCCGCGGGAACAGCACCGAGTGCGTCACCACCGAGCCGGAGACAATGCTCCCGCCGGATACCAGCGAGTTCATGGTCAGCCCGTGGCTGCCGGAGCGGTCCTGCACGAATTTGGCGGGCGGTAACGCCGCCATCGCCGAACGAATCGGCCAGTTATGGTCGTACATGTCCAGCTCCGGCATCACCGACGCCAGGTCGAGATTGGCGCGCCAGTAAGCCTCCAGCGTTCCCACATCCCGCCAGTAAGGCGGCGCGTTGTCCGAAGAGGTGACACAGGAGAGCGTAAAGGGGTGCGCCCAGGCATGCCCCTGCGCCACGATTTTCGGGATCAGATCTTTGCCGAAATCGTGGCTGGAGTCCGAAGTGCACACGTCTTCTTCCAGCCGCCGATAGAGATAGTCGGCGTTGAACACGTAGATCCCCATGCTGGCCAGCGCCATGTCCGGGTTATCCGGCATCGGCGTCGGCTTGGCCGGTTTTTCATCGAAACTGATAATCCGGTTGTCTTTATCCACGCTCATCACGCCAAACGCGTGCGCTTCCTTGATGGGAACCGGGATACAGGCCACCGAGCACTCGGCGCCGTTCTCCACGTGGTCCAGCAACATGCGGGAATAATCCATCTTGTAGATGTGGTCGCCGGCCAGAATCACCACGTACTCCGCCCGATAGCGCCGGATAATATCCAGGTTGTGGCACACGGCGTCGGCGGTGCCGCGATACCAGTGATCGTTTTCATCGTGCCGTTGCTGCGCCGGCAGTAAATCGACGAATTCGTTCATTTCGGTATTCAGGAACGACCAGCCGCGCTGGATGTGCTGTACCAGCGTGTGCGACTGATACTGGGTGATGACGCCAATCCGCCGGATGCCGGAGTTCAGGCAGTTGGAAAGGGCAAAATCGATAATCCGGTACTTACCGCCAAAATGTACGGCCGGCTTGGCGCGGTATGCGGTCAAATCTTTCAGTCGGGTGCCACGCCCGCCCGCCAGAATCAGCGCGACGGACTTCAGGGGCAATTGTCTGGCCAGCATCAGAGGATCGTGTTTGTCAGTACTCACCATGTCAGGCTCCTTATTATTGTTTTACCAGTACGCACACCGCATTCGCCTGCCCGCGCCAGGTCTGACCGTCGAGTAGATGGTCAGCCGCGCTAAACGGCGGCGCGACCCGCCATTCCCCTTCCGGCAGGGAGAAATCACTGACCTGCGGCGTGGCATTAACCAACAGTAGCCAGCGTTCGGAGAGTTGGATTTGCAACTGGTGTGCTCCCTGTTCCCATTCGTGCGGCGTTAATGCTTCTCCCTGCGCATTCAGCCACCGCACATCGTCCTCGTCGTCGCGCCACCAGCGTCCCCGCTGCAACGCGGGGATAGACCGGCGCAAGCGGATCAGCCCGGAAGTAAACGCAAGCAACGCGTCATCCGCCTGATCCCAGTGCAGCCAGGCCAGCGCGTTGTCCTGACAGTAGGCGTTGTTGTTGCCCTGCTGGCTGTTGCCGAATTCATCGCCCGCCAGCAGCATCGGCGTTCCCTGCGACAGCAGCAGCGTGGTCAGCAGCGCCTGCTGACTGACGCGCCGCCGCGCCTGCGTCGCCTCATCCGCCTCCAGCCCTTCGGTGCCGTGATTAAAACTAAAGTTGCTGTTGGTGCCGTCCCGGTTCTGCTCCCCGTTGGCGTCGTTGTGCTTGTGGTTGAAACACACCAAATCGCGCAGGGTAAAACCGTCATGAGAGGTCAACATATTGACCGACGCCCAGGGCTGCCGGCTGCCGCGCTCAAACACCTCGCTGGAGGCGGCGAAACGGCGGGCCAGCACCCCGATGGGTAAATCGCCATGCAGCCAGAAACGGCGCATGTCGTCGCGGAAACGGTCGTTCCACTCCGCGAACGGCGCCGGAAATTGCCCCAGTTGGTAACCGCCGGGGCCGATGTCCCAGGGTTCGGCAATCAGTTTGCAGTCGCGCAGCGACCGGTGGTTGCGCAGGGCGGTAAAGAACGGGGCGGAAGAGGAGAAATCCGGCAGGCGCCCCAGAATCGTCGCCAGATCAAAACGGAAACCATCCACATGGCAGACTTCGTGCCAGAACGTCAGGCACTCGATCACCCAATGCAGCACCGCCGGGTGCTCAAGCCGCAACACGTTGCCGCACCCCGCCCAGTTGTGATAATCGCCGCTCTCCGTCAGCCAGTAGTAACTGGCGTTATCGATACCGCGCAGCGTCAGGGTCGGGCCATCCACATCCAGCTCCGCGCTGTGGTTGAAAACCACATCCAGAATCACCTCGATGCCGGCCTGATGCAGCGCCCGCACCGTGTCGCGGAACTCGTTGAGCGGGTCGTCGCTCGCCGCCAGGCTGCTGTCTACCGCGAACGGCAGCAGCGTGTTGTAGCCCCAGTAATTGCGCAGCCCCATTGATTGCAAGCGCGGCTCGTCGGCATGCTGCTGGACAGGCATCAGCTCCAGCGCGGTCACGCCCAGTTGCGTCAGATAATCCAGCATCACCGGGTGAGCCAGCGCGGCATAGGTGCCGCGTATCGCCGCCGGAATGCCCGGATGTCGGCGGGTCAATCCGCGCACGTGGGCTTCGTACAGCACCGTCTGGCTCCAGGGGGTGCGCGGCAGCCGGTCATCCTGCCAGTCGTAATGTTCGTCCACCACCACGCTGCGCGGCATTACCTCGGCGCTGTCGGACGGGTCGGGCTGGTGGTAGCCGCCGTGCAGCCGTTCGTCATCCACCACCCAGCCGTCCATCTGCCGGGCGCAAGGGTCAAGCAACAGCTTATTGGCGTTGAAACGCTGCCCGCGCGACGGGTCGAACACACCATCGACGCGATAGCCGTAACACAAACCCGGCTGCGCATCCGGCAGGTAGCCGTGCCAGATATCGCCGGTACGGGCCGTCAGCGGCAAACGCTGCTCGCGCAGGCCGTCGAAAATGCACAATTCCACCCGCGACGCCCCGGATGAGAACAAGGCGAAGTTCACGCCTTCGCCATCGAAATGAGAGCCTAACGGTCGCGGGCGCCCCGCCAACAGTTCACCCATCACGCCTCCTTCACCAGATACAGGGTGGCGAGCGGCGGCAATGTCAGTACCAACGACTGCGGCCGGGAATGGCTGCCCACCGTTTCGCTATACACCAGCCCCTTATTGCCCAGGTTGCCGCCGTGGTAATGCCAGGAATCGGTATTGAGCACCTCGCGCCAGGCCCCCGGCTGATTGATGCCGACGCGATAACTGTCGCGCGGCACCGGCGTAAAGTTGCTGATAATCAGCATTTCGTTGCCGTCGGCATCGCGCCGGATAAAGGCGAACACCGAGTTTTCCCGATCGTCCACCACCACCCACTCAAAGCCCTGATGCAGGTAGTCGCACTGATAGAGCGGCGGGTGCTGGCGATAGCAGTGGTTGAGATCGCGCACCAGTTGCTGCACCCCGGCATGCCAGCCCTCCGGCTCGTCCAGCAGGTGCCAGTCCAGACTGGTGTCGTGGTTCCACTCCCGCCCCTGTGCGAATTCGCCGCCCATGAACAGCAGCTTCTTGCCGGGGTAGGCCCACATGAAGCCGTAATAGGCGCGCAGGTTGGCGAACTTCTGCCAGACGTCGCCGGGCATCCGATCCAGCAGCGAGCGTTTGCCGTGCACCACCTCGTCATGCGACAGCGGCAGCACAAAGTTTTCGCTATAGGCGTACAGCATGCCGAAGGTCAGCAGGTCGTGGTGGTATTTGCGGTGCACCGGGTCCAGTTGCATGTAGGCCAGCGAGTCATGCATCCAACCCATGTTCCATTTGTAGTGGAAACCCAGCCCGCCATGCTCCGGCGGCAGCGTCACCCCGGCGTAATCGGTGGACTCTTCGGCGATGGTGACCGCGCCGGCGTGGTGCTGCCCCAGCATCTGATTGGTGTAACGCAGGAAGCCGATCGCCTCCAGATTCTCCTTGCCGCCGAAGTAGTTCGGCACCCATTCCCCATCGCGGCGGCTGTAATCGCGGTAAATCATCGATGCTACCGCGTCTACCCGCAGCCCATCGACGCCAAACCGCTCAGTCCAGTACAGTGCGTTACCCGCCAGATAGTTACGGACTTCGTGACGGTCAAAGTTATAAATCAGCGTGTTCCAGTCCTGATGGTAGCCCTCTTTCGGATCGGCGTATTCGTACAGCGCGGTGCCGTCGAAACGCGCCAGCCCATAGCTATCCGCCGGGAAATGGCCGGAAACCCAGTCCAGCAGCACATTGATGCCCGCCTCGTGAAAAGCCGACACCAGATAGCGGAAGTCGTCCGGCGAACCGAAACGGCGGGTCGGCGCGTATAACCCCAGCGGCTGATAGCCCCAACTGCCGTCAAACGGGTGTTCGTGCACCGGCATCAGCTCAACATGGGTAAACCCCATCTCTTTCACGTACGGCACCAGTTGGTCCGCCAGTTCGCGGTAACTGAGCCAGAAATTATTGTCGGTGTGACGCCGCCATGACCCCAGGTGCACCTCATAAATGGAAATCGGCGACTGCAGATCGTTGGCATGCTGCCGCGCTTCATCCACCGGCAGCGCGGGCGGCAGACGGCTGACCACCGACGCGGTGTCCGGCCGCATCTGGGATTCGAAGGCATACGGGTCGGACTTCACCAGCACGTTGCCGTAACAGTCGATGATTTCGAATTTGTACAATTGGCCCGGCCCGACGCCCGGCACGAACAGTTCCCATACGCCGTTTTCGCGCCGCCGCCGCATCGGATGGCGGCGGCCGTCCCAAAAATTGAAATCGCCCACCACCGACACCCGCTGAGCATTCGGCGCCCAGACGGCAAAACAGGTGCCGACGACGCCATCCAGCGTGGACGGATGCGCCCCCAGCGTTTCAAACGGCCGCAAATGGCGCCCTTCCGCCAGCAGCCAGATATCCAGCTCCTGCAGCAGGGTGCCAAAACGATAAGGGTCATCAATGACCTGCGTATCCTGCGGCCAGGTCACCGCCAGACGATAGCTGAACGGCTTTTTGCGACGGGGAATCGCCGAGGCGAAAAAACCGCGTGGGTCCCGACATTGCAGGTTCGCCACTTTACGTCCGCTGTGTGCGTCCACGACCCAGACATCGCTAGCATCGGGAAGCAGGGCACGTACTTCCAGCCCCGATGCCGTGTCATGCATACCCAGTACGGCAAAAGGATCGGCGTAATGGCCGGAAAAAAGGAGATTAATAATGTTCTGATCGGAAAACCCTGACATGGCATCCATCCTCTGAATTAACCATCTGAATAAGTTAAACATGTTAAAGAGACAGAACATTTCTTCGGCATTCTTATTGATGTGGAAATGCCCTGCGTCAATAACAGAAAAGGAACCAGCCTGACCCCATAAAAGAGAACTAATCTGAAGGAAAATACCTCGTGGCAACCAGTGAGGCTGCGAAGCATTATTCAGATGAGCCTAAGATTCAGCTTAGTAAAGAAAAGAGAAAACATTTGAGATTATGGATAAATTTTTGCGGTCGGGACTTATAAGAAAAAATAATTAATCATAGTGTTAGCGAATGTTGATCCTGTCCGGAGATTGTTCGACCGCGACGGGTAAAATCGGAAGCATCAACAGGGAGGTGTACTGCTTATGATAAGCCAAATCGATCTGATTCTGTCATTGCTACAACAAACATGCGTCTATCTGGTCATTGCCTATCTGTTGAGCAAAACTCCGCTGTTTATTCCGCTGACGCAGGTCACCATCCGCCTGCCGCATAAACTGATCTGCTACCTGACCTTCTCGATGTTCTGCATCCTCGGCACCTATTTCGGCCTGCATATCGACGACTCCATCGCCAATACCCGCGCCATCGGCGCGCTGCTGGGCGGCGTGCTGGGCGGGCCGTCGGTGGGTGTTCTGGTCGGGCTGACCGGCGGTCTGCATCGCTACTCCCTCGGCGGCATGACCGCGCTGGCCTGCATGGTTTCCACCATTGCGGAAGGGCTGGCCGGCGGCCTGCTGCACCGCTACCTGACCCGTCGCCATCGCATCGACCTGTTGTTCCAGCCGCTGGTCATCGCCGCCGCCACCCTGCTGGTGGAAGTGTTGCAGATGAGCATCATCCTGCTGTTGTCGCGGCCGTTTGGCGACGCGCTGGCGCTGGTCAAAAGCATCGCGCTGCCGATGATAATCACCAACAGCGTGGGCGCGGCGATGTTCATGCGTATCCTGCTGGACCGCCGGGCGATGTTCGAGAAATACACCTCGGCGTTTTCCGCCCGCGCATTGCAGATTGCCGCTCGCGCCGAAGGGGCGCTGCGGGAAGGGTTTAATTCGAGAACCAGTATGCGGGTGGCGCGCATCCTGTATGAAGAGCTGGGCGTCGGCGCGGTCGCCATTACCGATCGGGAAAAACTGCTGGCGTTCATCGGCACCGGTGACGATCACCACACGGCCGGTTCGCTGATCACCTCTCCGTTCACCCATCAGGCCATCGACCACAATCAGGTGGTGTACGCCGACGGCAACGAAGCGCCTTTCGATTGTTCCATCTCGCCGCACTGTAAACTCGGCTCCACGCTGGTGATTCCGCTGCGCGGCGAAGAACAGCGGGTGATCGGCACCATCAAGTTGTATGAACCGAAAAACAAGCTGTTCTCCAGCATCAACCGGACGCTGGGGGAAGGCATCGGCCACTTGCTGTCGGCCCAGATTTTCGCCGGCCGCTTCGAGCAACAAAAACAATTGCTGGCGCAGTCTGAAATCAAGTTACTGCACGCGCAGGTCAACCCGCATTTCCTGTTCAACGCCCTCAATACCTTGTCGGCGATTATCCGCCGCAATCCGGATCAGGCGCGCCAGTTGGTGCTGTCGCTGTCCACCTTCTTTCGCAAAAATCTCAAGCGCAGCAGCGACGAGGTGGCTCTCAGCGATGAACTGGAGCATGTCGACGCCTACCTTGAAATCGAGAAGGCGCGCTTCGCCAACCTGCTGACGGTGGACATCGCCATTCCGCCCTCGCTCAGAGCCGCCAGGCTACCGGCTTTCTCCCTGCAACCGCTGGTGGAAAACGCCATCAAGCACGGCATTTCTCAAATGCTGGACAACGGCTACCTGCGCATTGACGCCCGCACCCACGCCAACATGCTGGAACTGACGGTGGAGGACAACGCCGGGGCCTATCACCCGTGCAACGGCGGCGACGGGCTGGGTATGAATCTGGTAGACCGGCGCATCAAGGCGCGTTACGGCCATCACTACGGCATCACCGTCATCAGCGAACCGGAACGCTTTACCCGCGTACGGGTGCGGGTGCCGCTACGGGTGGGGTAAACGCGTAAAGGGACGGGGGACGGCGGCTATAGCGTAGCGTTTGGGCGAGCCCCATGAAATGGCAGCCAACGCACCTGCAACGTGAAGTATGGCGGGTATAGCGACAATAAAAAACGGCTTCCCTTGTGGGGAAGCCGTTTTTTATTTCAGGCAAACCTGGGTATTACATCAACTTCACTGCTCCGGCTAACGCCATCTTCGCTATCGGAAGTGATGATTACCCGGGAAATTACAGCCCTACTACGTTTTCAGCGGAAGGACCTTTCGGACCGTTGCCGATAACGAATTCAACTTTCTGACCTTCGTACAGAGTCTTGAAGCTATCGCTCTGAATGGCAGAGAAATGAACAAACACGTCTTTGCTGCCGTCAGCCGGAGTGATGAAACCAAAACCTTTAGTTTCGTTAAACCATTTTACTGAACCAGTCATTTTATTAGACATTATATTACCTCGTAATTTTTTCCAGCCCGTTAGAGGGCGATATAGGTATGCATCGCAGGAAATACTTATGAGCAAGAAAAAAAGAGATTCAGGGGAAGTGATATCGAGGATAACGCTTGGACTGAGGACTGCTTTAGTAAAATGCTTTGCATAAATAGGTCTGACTCACAAACCGTGGCACTATTAACGCATTCATCCGGAATGAATGCAAGCGTTATGTATTATCGCGAGATGTAAATATTTTATATTCATTATAATTCATAAAGTTAATGAGTTAGGCCGGGGTTATTTTTTCGACATTACCGGCTTCCAGGCCGAAACCACGGCACAGAATGCAGGACAACGCCACGCCACAACCTGCTCTCCCACCGGAGCGCTGATTATTTGTGGTTTACCGGTTCCGTCCCATTAGCGGCATTCTCCATCGGGATCAGGTTCAACCGGCCGTGGCGCACGCCGGTCTGGGCGATAACCGACGTGGCAAATTGTTCTACGCGCTCGGTCGGCCCGCGCAGAATCACGGTTTCCACGCATTCGTCATGGCTGAGATGGGTATGCATGGTCGACACCGTCAGGTGATGATGCTCATGCTGCATACCGGCCAGCCGGCTCGACAACTGACGTTCGTGGTGGTCGTACACATAGCTCAGCACCGCCACGCATTCTGCGTTTTTATCCTGCGCCACCGTCATTTCGCCCAGCTCGCGCCGTAACATGTCACGAAACGCTTCCGACCGGTTGGCATAGCCTTTGCGCAGCATCAGCGCGTCCAGCGCCTCGGCCAGCGGGTCATCCAGAGAAATCGTCAGTCGTTGCATGTCGGCCTCACAAAAAAGCGAAAAGAATCCCGGCGCGGCGGCGCGCAGGTCGCCCATTATGCCGGGGTTAGTCACGATGATCGTGATTCAGCGCAATATGGCGCACAAATCCCCGAGCGGGCACATCGGAACGCATGACCTAAAAGGTGACGGAAGAAAAAGTAAAACGCGCCCGGAGGGGCGCGTTACTTTCAAGGGAAACGCCGATTACAACAGGATACGCAGCATACGGCGCAGCGGTTCGGCGGCGCCCCACAGCAGTTGGTCACCGACGGTGAAGGCGGACAGGTACTGCGGGCCCATGTTCAGTTTGCGCAGACGACCCACCGGGGTGGACAGCGTACCGGTTACGGCAGCCGGGGTCAGTTCGCGCATGGTGATCTCGCGGTCGTTCGGCACCACTTTCACCCAGTCATTGTGGGTTGCCAGCATCTGCTCGATTTCCGGAATCGACACATCTTTCTTCAGCTTAAGGGTGAAAGCCTGACTATGGCAGCGCAGCGCGCCGATGCGTACGCACAGACCGTCCACCGGAATGGTGCTGGCGGTATTCAGAATCTTGTTGGTTTCCGCCTGACCTTTCCACTCTTCGCGGCTCTGGCCGTTTTCCAGCTGTTTGTCGATCCACGGAATCAGGCTGCCAGCCAGCGGCACGCCGAAGTTTTCCACATCCAGACCGCCACGCGACAGCGCCGTCACTTTGCGTTCGATATCCAGAATGGCGGAAGCCGGGTCGCGCAGTTCAGCCGCCACTTCGGCGTTCAACTGGCCCATCTGCACCAGCAGCTCGCGCATGTTGCGCGCGCCCGCGCCGGATGCCGCCTGATAGGTGGCGACAGACGCCCACTCCACCAGATCGTTGGCGAACAGGCCGCCCAGCGACATCAGCATCAGGCTGACGGTACAGTTGCCGCCGACGAAGGTTTTGATGCCGTTGTCCAGACCGGACTTGATCACGCCGTGGTTGACCGGGTCCAGGATGATAATCGCGTCATCTTTCATTCGCAGAGAAGATGCTGCGTCGATCCAGTACCCTTGCCAGCCACTTTCACGCAGCTTTGGATAGATTTCGTTGGTATAATCGCCGCCCTGACAGGTGATGATGATATCCAGCGCGCGCAGCGCGTCCAGATTGTAGGCATCCTGCAGGACACCCTGCTGGCCGCCCAGCGCCGGCGCCGGTTGGCCGTGCTGAGAGGTAGAGAAGAATACCGGGCGGATTAAATCAAAATCGCGTTCTTCCACCATGCGCTGCATGAGTACCGAACCGACCATTCCGCGCCAGCCAATAAAACCAACATTTTTCATGGTAACCGTCCTGCCTGGGGGTGACAAAAAGCAATCCGACTGCCGTTTCAGGCAGGGAGCATAGTTTTAAGTGATGTCTGTCAACCTTACAAAATGTATCAGAAGTCGCAAGTGAATTTATTCGATGACTCGGGCGTTTTCAGCAACACGCCTAATGCGTCCGGCGAAGATTGGGGATGAGAGGAGCTTACCGCCACCATGACTGAAATGATCTCGGCAACCGTACTGTTGCTGTTAATTATGGATCCGCTCGGCAATCTGCCGGTGTTTATGTCCGTGCTGAAACACCTGGATCCCAAACGGCGACGCGTGGTGCTGATTAGGGAAATGATCATCGCGCTGGGGGTGATGCTGGTGTTCCTGTTCGCCGGCGAGAAGATTCTGGCGGTACTGAACCTGCGCACGGAAACCGTCTCCATTTCCGGCGGAATCGTACTGTTTTTGATCGCCATCCGCATGATTTTCCCGACGCAGGAAGGCTTTACCAGCGGCTTGCCCGCCGGCGACGAGCCGTTTCTGGTGCCGCTGGCTATCCCGATGGTGGCCGGGCCGTCGATTCTGGCCGCACTGATGCTGCTCTCGCACCAGTATCCGAATCAGATGCCGCACCTGACGCTGGCGCTGTTCATCGCCTGGGGTATCACGGTGGTCGTACTGCTGCTGTCGAACCTGTTCCTGCGCCTGCTGGGCGACAAGGGCGTCAACGCGCTGGAACGGCTGATGGGGTTGGTGCTGGTCATGCTCTCCACCCAGATGTTCCTGGACGGCATTCGGGCCTACCTGAAACTGTAACCGCAAAGTAGACGCTCTCAGTCTCCCTGCCTAAGCGGAGACTGAGAGAAGACCGTTACATTCCGCCAGCCATCATCACACCACGTAGCTCAGCAGCAGGGTGCCGGCCAGACCGCACACCGCGATAATGGTTTCCAGCGCCGACCACGACTTCAGCGTTTCTGGAATGCTCAGGTTGAAATACTCCTTGAACAGCCAGAAACCGGGGTCGTTGACGTGGGAGAAAATCACGCTGCCGGAACCGACCGCGATCACCATCAATTCCGGGCTGACGCCGCTGGTGGCAATAATCGGCGCCACAATCCCGCCCGCGGTCAGCGCGGCCACGGTGGCAGACCCTAATGCCAGGCGCAGCACGGCGGCGATAAGCCAACCCAGCAGCAGCGGCGACACGCTACTACCGTGCATCATCCCGGCGATGTACTTGTCTACGCCGCTGTCGACCAGCACCTGTTTAAACGCGCCGCCGCCGCCGAGGATCAGCAACATCATGGCGATGATTTTAATCGAGTCGGTAATGGTGCCCATCACCTCATCCATGCTGCGGCCACGGTTCAGGCCGAAGGTGAAAATAGCGATCAGCACCGCAATCAGGGTCGCCATCACCGGGTCGCCGAAGAACTCGGCATACGGCAACAAGGCATGTCCCTTCGGTAATATCATTTCCGCTACGGCGCGCAACGCCATCAGGATCACCGGCACCAGCGCGGTCATCACGCTGACAAAAAAGCTCGGCATTTCCTGCTCGCTGAACTGCTTCGGGTTATACAGCCCTTCCGGAATCGGTTTATCGATTTTCTTCAGGAAGCGGGCGTAAACCGGGCCCGCCAGAATCACCGTCGGGATCCCCAATAGCGTACCGTACAGCAGGGTTTTGCCCATGTCGGCGTGGAACAGCGACGCAATCGCCGTCGGCCCCGGATGCGGCGGCAGGAAGCCGTGAGTGACGGACAACGCCGCCGCCATCGGTACGCCGGCATACAGCAGCGGAATACGCGCCGACGCCACAATGCTGAACACCAGCGGCAACAGCAGCACAAAGCCCACTTCGTAGAACAGCGCGAAGCCGACGGTAAAACCGGTCAGCACAATCGCCCACTGAATATGCTTGCGACCGAAGCGATTAATCAGCGTGGTGGCGATACGCTGCGCACCGCCGCAGTCGGCCAGTAATTTCCCCAGCATGGCGCCAAAGCCCATGATCAAGGCCAGCGTGCCCAGCGTGCCGCCCACCCCGTTCTTGATGGACGTCATCACCTTCTGCACCGGCATTCCCTGCATGATGCCCACGGCCAGGGCAACCAGAATCAGTGCAATAAAGCCGTTCAGTTTAAAGCGGATCATCAGCACCAACAGCAGTGCGACACCCACAGCGACAATCACGAGTGGCATAACGATCTCCGGCAACCCCTGCCTGCGCGAGTCGGGCAACGACAGGGGGGATTTTCTTGTGTTTTGCGAATTCTCCCGGTGTTTCGGGCGTGCCTTCGCTACAGTAGAGTCAGGCGTTCGGGTAGCGCTTAACCCGTGTGATATACATCACAACGCACGATGTTACCGGTATCATGATACCGGTAACATGTTAAAGTCTGAAACCGGTACGAAGCATTTAATTTACAGTTTGGGATAGAGATCAAATTATGTCAGGACAAAGTATTATTCTGATGGGGGTTTCCGGCAGCGGGAAATCCAGCGTGGGCGCCCGGCTGGCACGGGAAATCAACGCCAAATTCATCGACGGCGACGATCTGCATCCCAGAGCCAATATCCAGAAAATGGCCAGCGGTCAGCCGCTCAACGACGACGACCGCGCCCCCTGGCTGGAGCGCCTGAACGACGCCGCCTACAGCCTGCTGCATAAAAATGAAACCGGCATTATCGTCTGTTCTGCGCTGAAAAAGCGCTACCGTGACCGGCTGCGCGAAGGCAACGACGGCATGGTGTTCCTGTATCTGAAAGGCAGTTTCGAGGTGATTCTGCAGCGTCATCAAGCGCGCGCCGGGCATTTTATGCCGACCGGACTGCTGCAAAGCCAGTTTGATGCACTGGAAGAACCGGATGAGACGGAAACCGATGTCATCACCGTCGATATCAACGGCCCGATGGATCAGGTCGTGGAGCGGTGCGCGGCGGCGTTACGCGCGCACCCGTCGCGCTGAAAGCACCGGCCTAGACGCTCTCTCCCACCTGCAGGGTAAAGCCGACGTCCACGCTGGCCGTCGGCAACGTTTCCCCATGCAAACGCGCCAGCAGTTGCGCGGCGCCGACTTCGCCAATGCGCTTACGCGGCGTCAGTACGCTGGTCAGCCGCGGCACCGTAGTCTGGCCGATATCGTGACCGTGGAAACCGGCGATGCCCATCTGTTCGGGAACGCGCAACCCTTGCCGCTGGCATTCGAACATGGCGCCGATAGCCAGGTCATCGTTGGTGCAGAACAGGCTGTCCACCTGCGGGTATTCCGCCTGCGCCCGGCGCAACAGTTCGCCGCCCAGCGTATAGGACGACGGGCTTTCGCTCATCACGCTGTAACTGGCAAGACCGGCTTCGGCCATCGCCTGGGCGTAGCCTTGCTGTTTCATTAGCGTTCGTTCGTCCTGACGCGCGCCAAGGTAGACCACATGGCGACGGCCGCGCGCGATCATGTAACGCGTCATCTGGCGCGCGGCATCCACGTTATCGAACCCTACCGCCATATCAAGACAGGGCGACACGGAATCCATCAACTCCACCACCGGGATCCCGGCCACGGCGATCATCTGGCGGGTACGGGCGGTGTGATTGCGCTCGGCGAGGATCAGTCCGTCAATGTTGTAGGCCAGCAATGACATCAAACGTCGCTCTTCCATTTCCGGCTGATAACCGTAATGCGCCAGCATGGTTTGATATCCCTGCGCTTCCGCCACTTTTTCGATGCCGCGCAACACCTCGGCGAATACCTGGTTGGTGAGCGACGGCAGCAGTACGCCGATGGCCCGGCTGGTGGAATTGGCGAGAATGTGCGGCGTTCGGTTGGGAATGTACCCTAGTTCATCCAGTACGGCGGCGATTTTTCCCCTCAGCGCCGCGGACACCTGCTCGGGGTTGCGCAAATAGCGGCTGACCGTCATTTTGGTCACCCCGACTCGGTCGGCGACATCCTGAAGAACCGGCCTTTTTTTCTTGATCATCCGTTGACATCCCCGTGGCTGAAAACACCGATTGTACTAAAGAAATGGTTAGCAGAATATGTACTTGAACACAGGTTATAAAATCGGACAGGGTACAGTCGCGCAAATAATACACGTTGACATTATTTATATTTTTATTGTTTGCTGATTATTAATTATAAATAACAACCAATAGGAATATATACCCTAAATAATTCGAGTTACAGGACAACAGGCTCGCGTGTTGAACAACATCACGCGTTGGCCCAGGGATGGGCCGAGTAATAAAGCCAACGCACCTGCAACGTGAAGTATGACGGCTATATCGCCAATAAATTGGATTTTTATATTAATAAGAAAATAGGCAATGAATAATTTTTATTATAAGTAGCTTCACATATTGATGTTACATTCTTATTCATGCAGTAAAGCAAGCGGGTGGAAATGGAAACAACCGTATTTTTATATCGGCCATTTGATGACATCGACCGCGATTATCATCACGGATATCGCCAGAATAACGATGATGGCCTCGACCCGGAACCGTTTTAATACCATCACCTCGCCCAGTTATGTGTTTATGGCTAAACCCGCCATGTCAGTCCTGTCGCATTTGGGCACATTTGCAGGCAAACGTTGTTGCACAGCACAAAATCATGACATTCAGGAGCAATTAGTATGACGACTATTCCAACATTTGGATCGTACACGGTGGCGGATCCAAACACAGAACAGAGCTGGCGAGTAACGCACAGCACGACGGAACAACCAGGCGATAATAATGGGGCTGTCGCGGACGACGTAAAAATTGACCGTCAGGATGTCAATATCAGCGCAGAAGCTCTCGGTAAATATCAGGCATATATTGAAGCGCGCAAAGCGGGTGATGCTACCTCTACTCAGTTGACTATCTCGGAAGGAACAGCGATTGACGTTCCTGATGCGCTCAGCGAAGAAGAGCTTGCCGAGTTGATGAAGCCGACTGATACCTGGACCGAGCGGATGAAAATAGTGGACCAGGAGACACTCAACCTGCGTTCGGTGTCTTCTCAAATTGAGTCGACTTATATGTCTTTCCTGGAACAGCTTGGCAAAGATAATCCGGATTTAAAGGGAGCGACTTTCGGTTTCAGCGTGAGTAAGTACAACAGGATCGTGGTCACCGGAGCAGAAGGGCTGAGCCAGGAGCAGATTCAGCGGCTGGAACGGGCGCTTAATTCATCCCGCGAGCTGGTGGATCAGGCGAATAAACTGGCCGATACCCAAATCGCGCTCTTCGAGGCTGAAAGTCCTAACGCCGTAATCGCCTTTAACCGGGACAACTACGCCCAAACCATCGATATCGGCGCAGAACTCCTGTCAAGAAATCGCGCTCGTTACGCCGCTCGGGACGGCTCAGCGAATGATGTTCATCAGAAGAACTGGGACAACAACTGGCGGCAGCAGCTGGCGCGTAAAGGCGTCCGAATTAGCAATGAGGGTGTAGAAGCATAAGCCTATCGGGAGCGCAACCAGCCTCAACCACTGGCAGTTTGGTAGCGAATTATACCTCCGCTGCACGGCGGCGAACCAGGGCGTTCCGGCACGGGAACGCCCCTCTAAACGCCGCCGCCGTCACTTGACCGGCGGTAAATCAAACAGCAGGATTTCACTGTCTTCGCTGGCACGCACGGTGATGGAATCCTCATCCCAGATAGCCAGCGCGTCGCTGGCGGTGGCCTGCTGACCGTTGATCTCAATGGTGCCGCGTACCACCTGAATCCACAGGTGACGACCCTGCTGGGTCTGGTAAACCGACTCTTCCTGCGATTTCAGCGCCCAGCGCCACAGCGTCATGTCCTGGAACACCTTCAGCGACCCGTCGCGAGCATCCGGCGACAATACCAGTTGACGGCCCTGCGGCGCGTCAAAACGGCGCTGTTCGTAACGCGGCGTCAGGCCGGTTTTTTCCGGGATCACCCAGATCTGATATAGGTGCAGCAGTTCGTCCTGACTGGCGTTGTACTCCGAGTGACGAATCCCGGTGCCGGCGCTCATGATCTGGAACTCGCCCGCCGGGATCTGCTCTTTGTTGCCCATGCTGTCCTGATGTTCCACCGTGCCTTGCAGCACATAGGTGAGAATTTCCATATCCCGGTGCGGGTGGGTTCCAAAACCCTGGCCGCCCTCGATACGGTCTTCATTGATCACCCGCAGCGCGGAGAAGCCCATGAAATCAGGGTCGTAATAATCGGCGAATGAAAAAGTATGCCAGCTGTCGAGCCAGCCGTGATTGGCATGACCACGATCTTGTGCTTTGCGTAGATAAATCATATTGCGCTCCTCGAATGTTTTTTTTCAGTCTAGCGGCCGGCCGGGAATAAGAAAGCCGAAAAAACTCACCGCTCTATTCAAAAAATTTCCGGGAGAAATTTTCGACGTCGCACCGCGACGGCCCGTAGGGTGGCGGCCAGGGATGGCACGCCACAAAAAATTTCCGGGAGAAATCTTTGACGTCGCACCGCGACAGCCCGCAGGGTGGCGGCCAGGGATGGCACGCCACAAAAAATTTCCGGGAGAAATTTTTGATGTCGCACCGCGAC
>NZ_CM001976.1:4425174-4519444 GCF_000406145.1 Dickeya dadantii NCPPB 898
ACCGCGACAGCCCGCAGGGTGGCGGCCAGGGATGGCACGCCACAAAAAATTTCCGGGAGAAATTTTTGATGTCGCACCGCGACGGCCCGTAGGGTGGCGGCCAGGGATGGCACGCCACAAAAAATTTCCGGGAGAAATTTTTGATGTCGCACCGCGACAAACAAATAGGAAACCAGATTCCTAAAAATTCAGGATAAAAAAAAGCCAGCACCCGAGCTGGCTAAGTAATACTGGAAGCAATGTGAGCAATGTCGTGCCTTCACAGCAAAACCGCGATGAGTCACAAGGATGGATTCATTTGGCTTTCCCGGAACGCATGGCAATAATAATCATTATCATTTGCATCTGTAAAGCGTTTTTTTGCTCAATACAAAGAAAAATCCCCCCTGAGATCGCCGGCCTGCCTGACATTTCGATGATCCTGCCGTTACCATGAAGGATTATTTTTTCAGAATCAATTGGTTAACAATTAACCATACGCGGCGCGAGGGAATAAAAATAAACGCCCTCTCCGCGTCAACATTGAGAGGGCGGCCGTGCATCGAAGCCCGCGCCAACCGTTTACTCCGCAGGCAGCGCTTTAGCCAGTAAGCTGAAGGGATGTTCGCAGGGTTTCCCCGTCGACATTTCAATCTGCCATTTGCAGGTTTCGCAATCGGTGATCACCAAATCGGCGCCGCTTGCGTCAATCTGCCGGAACAAGGGCGCGCCAATTCCTTGCGCGGTGTCGTAGTTTTCCTTCTTGAAACCATAGGTTCCGGCGATGCCGCAACACTGGGAATCCAGCACCTGCAACTCCAGCCCCGGAATCCGCCGCAGCAGTTCCAGCGTATAGGCGGTCCACCCCATGCGTTCCAGATGGCAGGGCGTGTGATACACCACCCGCAGCGGCAAGGGCTGCAACGGCAGCGTCCGGCCCTGCTCCAGCAAACGATAAAGATGGCGAGTCGCCAGTTCGATGCCGTCGCGCACGTGGTGATTGTCCAGCCCCAGCAGATGGGGATATTCATCGCGCAGCGTAAAGGTGCAACTGGACGAGGTGGCGATGACCGGCAAGCCCCGGCTGTTGATGGCGTCATCCAGCGAGGCCAGATTGAAACGCGCCTGTTTGCGCGCTTTATCGAGGAAACGGTTGGCGATTAGCGCCACGCCGCAGCATTTCTCTTTGGTCAGCAACTGCACCCCGACCCCCATCGCGTTAAACACGCGGATCAGGTCGCGCCCCAGCTGTGGGTGGTTGTAGTTGACGTAACAGCCGTGGAAATAAGCCACCTGTTCGGCAAATTGCCGTTGATGCGCCGCCTGCTGGCGATACCAGTTGCGGAAGGTGCCGTGGGAATAACGCGGCAGCTGGCGGCGATGGTCGATTTTCAACGCTTTATCCAGCAGCTGGCGCATCGGTTTCAGCCCGGTGAGGGTGTTCACCAGCGGCGCAAACGGCGTGGCGACCGTCCCCATCAGGTCAGTGTGGCTGAGAATGGCGTCGCGCAGCGTCGGGCGGTGCTGGCTATGGCTGGCTTTGGCGCGCTGGATGATGTCGCCGATTTTGACATCCGATGGGCAAGCCACCTCGCACCGCTTGCAGTTGGTGCAATACTTCAGCGCTTCGTCAAACAACGCCGGGTCTTTGCGCCGCAGCCGTTCGCCATCCGGCCCCGCCTGTTTCGGCCCCGGATAGAGCGGATTGACGCGCGCCACCGGGCAGGCTGTGGTGCAGACGGTGCATTTGATGCAGTTTTCGAAACTGGTGTCAGGCCGGTTCATCATGGGTTCTCTCTTATGATCATCTCGGCGGCGTACAACGCGGTCAGCAGCGATACCCCACCACCGCATCCCTGTCGCAACGGGTCATATCCCCGCAATACCGAGCCAATCGCATACAAACGGTGCTGAGTATGACCGCCGATAGCCGGATGCAACTGCGCATCCGCCACCACCCCGAATTGCAGGTAGGGCTGAGCGGCGAACAGATTCGGCTTACTCCAGTCTTCATGAGCAGGCAGGAAATCGACGTCCAGCCCGAACACCGGTTCCACCACCCGATCGCGCTCGGCCACCAGACCATTGCTGAAAAAGCTGCCGCTCGCCAATACCACATGATCGGCGCGCAGCGGTATCTCGCCGTGGCTGCGGGTATACAGCGCCACACCGTCTTCCCGCGGCTGCGCCGACAACACCCGATCTCCCGGCATCAGCGTTCCGCCGATCTGACGAAAGCGATTCAGCAGCGCCTGATGCATGCGCATGCCTGGCAACGACGGCGGCAGCGTCGCCAATAACCCCACCGGTTTACCCAGCGCCGCATTCAGCCGCGCCTGCGCCTCCAGACCGATGCAGGCAGGCAGGATCACGGCGTCATTGCCGTTCGCCCGCGTCAGCAGTTCTTCGGCCAGCGCCGCCGTCCCCGCCGGGGTATCCAGCAACCGGGCAATCGCCAGCGAGCGAAACTCGCTGGCGTTTTGCCGTAAAGCATCCAATAGCGGCAGACGCAGGTCATCGGCGCGGGCGGCGATCCCCTCCGCCTGCAACGCGCCGGCAACCAGCCGGGATTGAAAATCCATAAAGCCGTCGATACCGGCGACCAGCGGTTGCCGCCACGCCGGCGACCCCGGCAAGCCGCGCGTCACGCTGTCCGACGGGCTTAACCAGCACGGATGCCACTTGCCCAACGGGGTAAGGCGCTGATGATTACTCCCGCTTCCCCCTCGCAGCCACAGCCCGCAGCGCGCCAGCAGCGCTTCGGCGTCCGACGCCAGTTGGCTGACGCGCGCCTTGCCCATCAGGGTGTAAGGATGATGCGGCGCCTGGGCGGCCAACGCATCCAACGCCGTCAACGGCTGGTCGACCGCCGTGCCGTCCGGCAGCGTCGCCAGCAGGTCCAGCGCGCCGGACGCAAAGGTCAGCGCGCTTTGCCCGACGCTGACCACGGCGCAGCGTTTACCCTGCTCTTGCAAGCGAATGCCGCAGGCTAACCCGGCCAGCCCGCCGCCAATGATCACCACGTCATAACGCATCGCTGTTCTCCTGCTCCCGGTTTTCGGTCAGCCCGCACAGCCCCTGATAAATCCAACTGGTAAATTCGCTTTCCCGCAACGT
Organism: Dickeya dadantii NCPPB 898; assembly: GCF_000406145.1. Lineage (NCBI taxonomy): Bacteria > Pseudomonadati > Pseudomonadota > Gammaproteobacteria > Enterobacterales > Pectobacteriaceae > Dickeya > Dickeya dadantii. Next base: position 4,428,271 of record NZ_CM001976.1, read on the forward strand.
ATGCCCCCAGGCGATGGGACGCATACCTTTCCAGCGCTCATTGAGAAACTGGCTCAGTTGCGACACCGCCTGTTGCGGCGTGGACTGCCCCAGCCGACACAACAGACCGGCCGCGCGGCAGGCGCACAGCTCCCCCTGACAGGTGCCCATGCCGACGCGGGTACGGCGGCGCAGGTCGGTCAGGTTGTTGACCTGCAGCGACTCCACCGCATAACGCACCTCGCCCGCCGTCACCGCTTCGCATTCGCACACCAGACTGCTGTCCACCCGCTGGCCGGAAACCAGCGGCGCGGCGCGATGTCCGTGGCGATAAATCGCCGAGCCGCGCAACGGCGCCGACAGCGGCGACGCGGCCTGCGGCCTGTCTGGATCAGAGACTTCCGACCCCGGCAGCGGCCGTGACGCGGTGGCGCATTCGGCTCGATGGCCGAGCTTCTCGCATACCTTGTCCGTCACCCATTCCGCCATCAGCCGATAGGTCATCAGCTTGCCGCCGGTAATGGTGACAAACCCTTCCAGCCCGTCCCGGCTGGCGTGGTCCAACAGCACAATGCCGCGGCTGACGCTGCGCCCGGACGGGTCGTTATCGCTCGCCACCAGCGGTCGCACCCCGGCGTAGGCGCGCAGAATGCGGGTTTGCGCCAGTTGCGGCGCCAGCAGGCTGCCTTCGCGGATCAGGGTATCGACTTCCTCTGGGGTAACGGTCATGCGGTCGATCTGGTCGTAGTCGATGCGGGTCGAGGTGGTGCCGATCAGCGAAATGGTGTCGCCCGGCACCAGAATGTCGGCGTCCGCCGGCTTACGGCAGCGGTTGATCACCCGGTTGTTGATACGGTGGCCCAGAATCAGCAGCGCGCCCTTGGCCGGGAACATGCGCACGGTGAGGTCGGCGTATTCAGCGATACGCTGCCCCCAGATGCCGCCCGCGTTCACCACCACCTGCGCATAAATCTCGCAGGCCAGGTGGCGTTTGTGGTCGAAAACGCGCACGCCGATGACGCGGTCACCCTGGCGAATCAACCCGATGACTTCGTGGTAGGTCAGCACTTCCGCGCCATGCTCGCAGGCGTCGATCATGTTGGCGGCGGTCAACCGGAACGGGTCCACGGTACCGTCCGGCACCCTTACCGCGCCGATCAACGCCGGATTGGCGGCCGGCTCCAGTCGCAACGCCTCTTGCGGATCGATCGCCTGCGCCGGGATCCCCGCCTGCCGACAGGCGGCGACAAACCGCGCCTGATAGTCGAGGTCATCCTGCGGCAACGTCAGAAACAGGCCGTCGGTCGGTTCAATACAGTGGCGGGCAATACGGCGCAGAATCTGATTTTCTTCAATGCATTCGCGGGCGGATTCGGCATCGGTAACCGCATAACGCGCCCCGCTGTGCAACAGCCCATGATTACGACCGGTAGCGCCGGTGGCGATGTCGTGCCGTTCCAGCAACAGGCACCGCAAACCGCGCAATGCGCAGTCGCGAGCGGTCCCCGCGCCGGTGGCGCCGCCGCCGATAATCACCACATCCGTTTCACGCCGCAAACCATCGTTCGCCATTACCGTCCCACCTCAATTCGGATCGTCTTTGTATGTAGTGGGACATAAATCACCGCAAAAATGATTGATAAAGAACAAAAACACTCAAAAAACGAAAACCGAACGACGGTAAGACCACGAATATGTGACTCAAATCACTCAGAAATGAAAAATGGTTATTTCATTTGTGTTATTCACAGCTCAAAATGGCCTCCCTCGTCATAAAAGTGTAACAATTGCGCGTTTACTCACACTGAAAAGCACGCGCATTCGCTACGCTGGCGAGCGTTATAGAACATAACTATCGGGGATCGTTTATTTATGCTGAGTATTTTCAAGCCTGCGGCACATCGTCCGCGCGTAGAGGAACATCGGGTGGATCCGCTCTACCGCCGTCTGCGCTGGCAAATTTTTCTGGGGATCTTTTTCGGCTACGCCGCCTACTATCTGGTCAGGAAGAACTTCGCGCTGGCGATGCCTTATCTGGTCGAACAGGGCTTCTCCAAAGGCGATCTGGGCTTCGCGTTGTCCGGTATTTCGATTGCCTACGGGTTTTCTAAATTCATCATGGGCTCGGTGTCCGACCGCTCCAACCCGCGCGTATTCCTGCCCGCCGGTTTGATTCTGGCGGCGGCGGTGATGTTGTTTATGGGCTTCGTGCCGTGGGCGACCTCCAGCATCATGGTCATGTTCGTGCTGCTGTTCATCTGCGGCTGGTTCCAGGGCATGGGCTGGCCGCCGTGCGGCCGCACCATGGTGCACTGGTGGTCGCAGAAAGAACGCGGCGGCATCGTGTCGGTGTGGAACTGCGCCCACAACGTGGGCGGCGGCATTCCGCCGCTGCTGTTCCTGCTGGGGATGGCCTGGTTCCACGACTGGAAAGCCGCGCTCTATATGCCGGCGTTCGCCGCGATTCTGGTGGCGCTGTTCGCCTTCGCTATAATGCGCGACACGCCGCAGTCCTGTGGCCTGCCGCCGATCGAAGAATACAAAAACGATTATCCGGCGGATTACAGCGAAAAAGACGAACAGGAGCTGACGGCCAAAGAAATCTTCATGCAGTATGTGTTTCCCAACAAACTGTTGTGGTACATCGCCTTTGCCAACGTGTTCGTCTACCTGCTGCGTTACGGCATTCTCGACTGGTCGCCCACCTACCTCAAAGAGGTGAAGCACTTCGCGCTGGATAAGTCGTCGCTGGCTTACTTCCTGTACGAATACGCCGGTATTCCGGGCACGCTGCTGTGCGGCTGGATGTCCGACAAAGTGTTCAAAGGCAACCGCGGCGCCACCGGCGTGTTCTTCATGAGCCTGGTGACCATCGCCACCGTGGTGTACTGGCTGAACCCGGCGGGCAACCCCACCGTGGACATGCTCTGCATGATCGTTATCGGCTTTCTGATCTACGGCCCGGTGATGTTGATCGGCCTGCATGCGCTGGAACTGGCGCCGAAGAAAGCCGCCGGCACCGCCGCTGGCTTCACCGGCCTGTTCGGCTATCTGGGCGGTTCTGTGGCGGCCAGCGCTATCGTCGGTTACACCGTGGACTTCTTCGGCTGGGACGGCGGTTTCCTGGTGATGATCGGTGGTAGCGTACTGGCGGTGCTGCTGTTGATCCTGACCATGATCAACGAGAAGAAACACAAGGAAGCGCTGGCGCAACGCGCCTGATTCTGTCATCCAGTCATGGTTTACTGACGACGAAACCATACGCTTTATCCCCGCCGGACTGGCGGGGAGTTATCAACGATACTTTCATTTTAAACGCATCGACTCACCCAGCTTTTCTTTCTCCCACTGAAAAAGGACGCTGACATGAATCCTCTGTTCAAACCGTTACTGGCCGGCATGACGCTGGCGATGTCTCTCTCCGCGCTGGCGCAGACCGGCGATAAAATCGTGATTGCCCACCGCGGCGCCAGCGGCTACCTGCCGGAGCACACCCTGCCCGCCAAGGCGATGGCCTACGCGCAGGGCGCGGACTATCTGGAGCAGGACCTGGTGATGACCAAAGATAACGCGCTGGTGGTGCTGCACGATCACTACCTTGATCGCGTGACCGACGTTGCCAGCCGTTTTCCCGGCCGGGCGCGGGCTGACGGCCGTTACTACGCCATCGACTTTACGCTGGCGGAAATCCGTTCGCTTAAATTCACCGAAGGGTTTGACCTGAAAGACGGCAAGCCGGTGCAGAGCTACCCGAATCGTTTCCCGATGGGCAAATCGGACTTTCGCGTTCACACCTTTCAGGATGAAATCGAATTTATTCAGGGGCTGAACCACTCGACCGGCAAAAATATCGGCATCTATCCGGAAATCAAAGCGCCGTGGTTCCATCGTCAGGAAGGCAAAGATATTTCACGCGCGGTGCTGGAGGTGCTGAAACAGTACGGCTACAGCCAAAAAAGCGACCGGGTTTACCTGCAATGCTTCGACGCCAACGAGCTACAGCGCATCAAAACCGAACTGGAGCCGGCGCTGGGCATGAACCTGAAGCTGGTACAACTGATCGCCGAAACCCGCTGGCAGGAAACCCAGCAGCAACAGCCGGACGGCCGCTGGGTCAACTATGACTACGACTGGATGCTCAAGCCGGGCGCGATGCAGAAAATCGCCCGCTACGCCGATGGCGTCGGCCCCGACTATCACATGCTGCTCAGCGGCGAAGCGGGCAAGGTCGCCATCAGTCCGCTGGTGAAAGAGGCGCACGCCAGCGGCATGGTGGTGCACCCTTACACGGTGCGGGCGGACCGGCTGCCGAAATACGTCAACGACGTGAACGCGCTCTATGCGCTGCTCTACCGGCAAGCCGATGTGGACGGCCTGTTCACGGATTTCCCCGACAAGGCCGTCGCGTTCCTGCATTCACCGCCGGATGCCCGGCCGTCTCAGAAATAAAGACGACGCAGGTATTGTGGCACCGCCTGATCGATGTTGGTGCCAATCACCTCGTTGTCCGGCAGCATATCCTTCAGTCGCTGGTGGGCATTGCTCATGATGCAGCCTTTGCCCGCCATCGACAGCATTTCATAGTCGTTCATGCCGTCGCCGAAGGCGATACAGTCTTTGATAGTGTGACCGAGGATTTTGGCGACCTGCTCCAGCGCGTGGCCTTTGGATACGCCGCCCGCCATCACCTCCAGGCAACTCAGGGTGGAAAAGCTGACGTTCACCCGGTCGCCCCAGCGCGCGTTAAGCGCTTCTTCCAGCGGCAGCAGTTTGTCGTGATCCTCACAGGTGAAAAACACCTTGCCGACGCCGTCGGTACCCAGCGTTTCCGGGTCGAACAGTTTGTAGCGGAACACCGTCTCGGTAAAAAAGCGCTCTTCCTCGGGGCGGGAGCGACACAGGAACCACTCGTCGCCGCGATAAACGTGGGTCATGATTTCCGGATGGTGATACACCATGCCGAACAGATCGTGGGCGATATCGCGGTCCAGATTGTGGCTGAAAATCAGCTCGCCTTCGGTGTTATGCACCCGCGCGCCGTTAGACGTAATCATGTAGGCGCTGATCGCCAGATTATCGCGGATTTGCGCCACATCCATATGGTGACGTCCGGTGGCGAACACAAAATGGACGCCCTGTTCCGTCATCAGGCGCAGGGTTTCTTTGGCATAGGGTGACAGGGTGTGATCGGGTGACAGCAAGGTGCCATCCAGATCGGAAGCAACAATCGGGTACATACGTTGAAATCCAACCTCCGCTGGTGCCGGGCGGACTGGCCGCACAGACGTATTAATGATAATCGTTGAAGTGTTGCAAAATCCGCCCGAAGGCGTCGGCCCGCATCGCATCCTTTTCCGACAGGATGTCGTGACGAGCGCCGCGAATGACGTAAGGTCGGCCATCCGCACACGGGTGGCCGGCTGCCGCCAGCGCCTGACAAAAGGCGTCCTGACAGCGGTTATCCACCACCCGCTCCTCTTCCGCCTGCAACAGCAGCAGAGGCGTTATAATCACCGCCGCCTGTTGTAACAGTTGCGTTTCCACTTGCAGCGCTTCCCGCACCCAGTGATAAGTCGGGCCGCCGATGCGCAAATCCGGGTCATCGGCATAAAAACGCACATGGCGACGATAGCGCGCATGGCTGTGGGTCAGCACATTCGCCATAAATGGCAACGGGCGCCACGGGCTGGTGCCGATGGCATAGTAGTCCCGTATCGCCGGGTAACGCTCGGCCCAGTCGAGAATGCGCCAGACCAGCCAGCGCGGCATCGGCAACAGGATGCCGCACATCGGCGCGCAAAGCGCCACCGCATCGAACGCCTGCGGCTGACGCGCCAGAAACTGCGCCAGAATCGCGCCGCCCATTGAATGCGCAAGCGCGAACCGTTTGGTATAGCGCCCCGGCGCCACCTGCTGTTGCCACAGTGTCGCCACATCGTCCACATAATCGCTAAAGCGCTTAACATGACCGCGATGACGGTCTTTCAGCAACCGGCCGGAACGCCCCTGACCACGGTGGTCCATCATCAACACGTCGTAACCGCACTGGAACAGGTCGTAGGCCGCCTCGGCATATTTCACGTAACTGTCGGTGCGGCCAGGCAACACCACTACCAGATGCTGATGCAACGGCGAGGTAAAACGCACGAAACGGATCGGCACGTCATCCACGCCGATGAACATCCCTTCCTGACGCTGTCGCCAGAAATCCAGCAATGATCCGTTAACAAATGCAGCGTACTGCCATTCCCTGGTCAGCAGGCACTCTGGATACGGATTCATCAGGCTCTCCCGAGGTCAATCATGCCGAACGGATTGATTTTTGTGAGCTATAGCACAAAGACGGGCATTGGCGTATTGTGACACAAAAAACCGCAATCAGGGAGCATTCGGCCATGACCCAGGACTGGTGGTTAACCTACCTCGTCACCACATTAATTCTCAGCCTGTCGCCCGGCTCCGGCGCCATCAACACCATGAGCACCAGCATCAGCCACGGTTACCGCGGCGCGATAGCCTCCATCGCCGGGCTGCAGCTGGGCCTGACTATTCACATCGTGCTGGTGGGGATCGGCCTGGGGGCGTTGCTGTCTCAATCGGTGCTGGCCTTCGACATGCTGAAATGGCTCGGCGCCGCTTACCTGATCTGGCTCGGCATCCAGCAATGGCGCAGCGCCGGCTCGCTGGACCTGCAGACGCTGGCTAACAGTATGCCGCGCCGCCGTTTATTCAAACGGGCGATTCTGGTCAACCTGACCAACCCGAAAAGCATCGTGTTTCTGGCCGCGCTGTTCCCGCAGTTTATTATCCCGCATCAGCCCCAGGCGATGCAGTATCTGGTGCTGGGCGTCACCACCGTGGTGGTCGACATCATCGTGATGATTGGCTACGCCACGCTGGCGCAGCGCATCGCGCTGTGGCTAAAAGGCCCGCGTCAGCTCAAACAGCTGAACCGGACCTTTGGTTCGCTGTTCATACTGGTCGGCGCGCTGCTGGCGACGGCCCGCAAAGCCTGAATCCCGATGAGCTTACTCAGGTAAGTGATTCGGGTGAACGACAACTCTGCCGGGAGCAGATTTGAACGCAGCGTGCTGCGACCCTGAAAGGGCGAGGCCCAAGCATGGGCCGAGTAATAAAGTCAACGCACCTGCAACGTGAAGTATGACGGGTATATCATAAGAATATCACTTTATTATCTTTTGATGGTGGAAACCAGAAAACATCGGAAAATACGATAAAGTCTCCACCTGAATTATTTCTCTCCTGCCAACGTCTAAAATCCGAATTCCATATCGGATAAAATCCCGGATATTTATTTTCCAGTAAACCAGATAGCCCCGCAATATAATATGAAAAATAGACTACTGTCTCCACCTTATTCAAAATACGGTCTTTACTCCACACCCCTAATAATTCCGGCCTTATAATATCAATACTATTCATTACTCTTTCATCAACAAAGTCATACGCATCTTTGAGATATACACCGATTGATTCAAGAGAAAAAATAGATTTATTTTCATGTACAGATGTATAGCCACGCACTGCAAGTTTAAGATTTGCTTTCCCGATTGCGCCATACCAATCATTAATCGTATCCAGAATGCCGCCAACGTCAACACCACTTACCTGTGCTGAGGCATCCAGTACTCTGGCGCTATCACTGTACCCTAGCTTCACTAATCCACCTGGAGTATATCCTTCAGATACCAGCCTTTCTTTCAGGAGTGCAATAGCGTTGTGATTGTCCCAACTTTCTTGTAATTGGTGAAATCTTTCTATTACTTGTGGGTATTTCAATGCCCAATCCATTTTTACGATGGTGTCGTTATACTCATTTTCCTTTAATGTTCTGGCATCAGTATTAAATAAGGTGTTCTTGCTTTCTATTGTCCATTTTACCGCCGGGCTGATACTAAACCAGTGTTTCATCAACTGAGGAGCAACTTTCCAGCCCATTTTCTCCATAGCGATGATAATTTGAACAAGAGGAAATGCCTTAGCGCCAGCTTTCTCCTCGTCAGTATTGGATGCTGAAGAGGCTTTGGGGTTTTCAACCGCCATGATCGAATCCTTACCTGTTCTGGAAAACAGAATTTGACGATACTTTCTTTTAATATGTGATTGTACAAATTTGTGTAAGCAAACCCTCAGCAATACCCGTTGAGCGTTCGCAACCGTCATTCCAGAGGAAAAATATTCAAGGTGCGTTCATTCGCTTGGTTTATCAGGCAAAAATTGCATCAGGCGCTCCGGTCAGCGATACCCCCCGGAGAGTGCCATCAACAAATATACCGCCCCGAACCAATGAGTTATTCAGGAGCCGATGCGATCAATGAGGAGAAAGCGCTAATTAGAGAGGACTGGTTTCCGGTACGACTATCGGAAACCAGCGAATAATATCTGTAAATAAAAAAGCGGGTGGAATTTAACGCGAAATAATCAGGTGGATGCCGAACCCGGTAAACAGCACGCCTGCCAGACCGTCCACCCATTTCGCCAGCCGCTGATACCCGCGGCGCATCACCGGCAACGCAAACACCAGCGCCACCAGGCTGAACCACAGCAAGGTTTCCAGTGAAATCAGCGCGAACAGTCCCCAGCGCGCCGCCGCCCCCACGTCATCGCCGACAAACAGCGAGAACACGCTGCCGAAATAGATCAGCGCCTTGGGGTTGGACAGGTTAGTCAGGAAACCACGCATGAAGGTTTTACCCTGCTGCGGCAACGCCACTTCGACAGTTTCCTCTCCCTGATGAGCTCGCTTACGCAGAGCCGAACGCAGCATCTGCCAGCCCATCCAGCACAAATACAGACCGCCGCCGATCGTGACCAGACGATGCAGCCACGCCATGCGCTCCAGCAGCAGATGCAGCCCCATCAACGCGATGGCGGCCCATACCAGCACGCCCAGCGTAATCCCCAGCACGCCCATCAACGCTTCGCGGCGGGAGCGGCTGATCGCCGTCTGGGAAACAAAGAAGAAATCCGGCCCCGGACTCATCAGCGCAATCAGATGCACCAGCGCTACCGTGAGAAACAGCATCAACATATTCATTCCTTTTTTACGTTCCAGAGAAGGCGAAGACCCGGCCGGTAGACTAAGCACGCCTCAGTCATCACCGCTATCCAAATGATCGCGGATCAACGTCATAAAGGGGGTGCCAAATCGCTCCAGTTTTCGCTGGCCGACACCATTGACCGCCAGCAGCTCGCTGGCGGTGACCGGCAGCAGTTCGGCCATTTCCAGCAGCGTAGCGTCGCTGAACACCACGTACGGCGGAATGTTGTCTTCATCCGCAATGGATTTACGCAGTTTGCGCAGTTTGGCGAACAGTTTGCGGTCGTAATTACCGCCGTAGGTTTTCTGGCTGGCGCGCGGCTTGCTCAGGCTGATAACGCGCGGCACCGCCAGTTGCAACGGCACTTCGCCGCGCAGCACCGGCCGGGCCGATTCGGTCAGTTGCAGCGCGGAATGATGGGCGATGTTCTGCGCCAGCAACCCGAGGTGGATCAACTGACGCAAAATGCTGACCCACTGTTCCTGCGTTTTATCCTTACCCAGGCCGTACACCGGCAGTTTGTCGTGACCGAATTCGCGGATGCGCTGATTATTGGCGCCGCGCAGCACTTCGGCGATATAACCGATGCCGAACCGTTGCCCGACGCGGTAAACGCAGGACAGCGCTTTCTGCGCGTCCACCAGTCCGTCATAGCGCCGGGGCGGGTCGAGACAGACGTCGCAGTTGCCGCACGCTTGCTGGCGGTTTTCGCCGAAATAGTTGAGCAACACCAGACGGCGGCAAGTCTGCGCTTCAGCAAACGCCCCCATCGCATTCAGTTTGTGCCGCTCGATATCCAACTGCACACCGGCCGGTTTTTCTTCCAGGCAGCGGCGCAGCCAGGCCATGTCCGCCGGGTCGTAGAACAGCGCCGCCTCGGCGGGCAGGCCATCGCGCCCGGCGCGGCCGGTTTCCTGATAGTAGGATTCGATATTACGCGGGATGTCGAAATGCACCACGAAGCGCACGTTAGGTTTGTTGATGCCCATGCCGAACGCCACGGTGGCGACCACCACCTGCAGGTCGTCGCGCAGAAACGCCTCCTGCACCTGAGAGCGACGGTCGTTGTCCAGCCCGGCATGATAGGCGCCGACGCTCAGCCCGCGGTTCTGCAACCGGGCGCACAGGTCTTCCACCTTGGCCCGGCTGTTGCAATACACGATGCCGCTCTTACCGCGCTGCCCTTGTACAAACAGCCACAGTTGGTCGAGCGGTTTGAATTTTTCCACCAGCGTGTAACGGATATTGGGACGGTCGAAACTGCTGATATTGATCAGCGGGTCGCGCAAATCCAGCAGACGGGCGATATCCTGACGGGTAGTTTCATCGGCGGTTGCGGTCAGCGCCACAATCGGCAGGGTGGGAAACTGCTGTTTAATCTGCCCCAGCGCGCGGTATTCCGGGCGAAAATCGTGCCCCCACTGGGAAATGCAGTGCGCTTCGTCGATAGCGATAAGCGTCGTGTTCCAGTGCGTCAGTTGCTCCAGAAACCCGTCGGTGGTGAGACGCTCCGGCGCGATGTACAGCAGTTTCAGTTCACCGCGACGACAAGCGCTGAACACCGCCTGCTGCTGTTCACGGGTTTGGGTGGAATTGAGGCAAGCCGCCGCCACGCCGTAAGCCTGCAACTGGTCGACCTGATCCTTCATCAGGGAGATCAGCGGCGACACTACCAGCGTCAGCCCTTCCAGCACCAGCGCCGGAATCTGATAACACAGGGACTTTCCCCCGCCGGTCGGCATGATCACCAGGCAGTCGCGCCCGCTGACGGCGGCATTGATAATGGCCTGCTGACCCGGCCGGAATTGCTGGTAGCCAAAGGTTTCACGCAGCACCTGCATCGCCAGCGTTTCTTTATTCAATACGTCCGCATTCAATACATCTGCCGTAGACACGCCTTCACCGATTTCACGTTATTCACTGCCCTGAAAAAGTTATTCACCGCTTTTGAAAAAAGCAAACAAGCGCTATTTTCAGCGCCGCTCGCCAAAACTGCAACGTCTGTTGCCGGGTTTTCTGCGGCGGCCCGCAGTCTCGCCGGTCAGGGCTAGAACATATCGTTGAGCGTCACGCCAATGCCGTAGCGGGTCTGGCGGTGATTGTAGTCAATCAACGACTCGCCGTAACCGCTGAATACCTTGGTGTAAAAACGGACATGATCGCTGATCGGGTAGCTCCATCCCAGCTCGCCGCCGCCGTAACCGGTATTCCAGTTATAACGTCCTTCGGCGCTGAAAATGCTGTCCCCCCAATGGTAGCCGACCCGCACCCGATAATGGCCCATGTACCGGATGATGTCCGGGTTGTCGTCTTCGCTGTCATGCAGGCGCAGCCAAGGTTTCACTTCCACCTGCCAGTTGCCGTTCTGCGCCATCAGACGGGCATAGACCCGGTTCCAGCTGCGCGAGGTCGGATCGGCGCGCCCGTTGGACTGATGATTGAACCCCATCTCTACGTCGCGCAGCGTCCAGCCGGCAAAACGGTAATCGGTCGCCCAGCCAAGAAAGACCTGCGGTTCGTAGTTGGTTTCACGAAACGGCGTGGACTCGCTCTTGTTGGACATCTGCCACCAGGAGCGCTGGGTATAAGACGCGCCCAACAGCGAGTTTTCCCCGGCAATGCCGCGCCACAGCGGAAAACCGAGGCTTAACTGGAAATTCACCTCGTCTTTGCGAGCGTGGTCGGCCCAGCTGTAGCTGTCAATCGCCTGTTTATTGATGTTGCTGGTGTAGGTGTAAAGCAGGTAGTTGCTTTCATAAGGGTAAAGTATGAACGGCGTGTCGTGCTTCTGCAGCAGCCCGGCGATAATACTGCCCGGTACGGCCGGCGCATCATGGATTTCCTGAACGCGGGCTTCCTGCGCCTGGGCGGTCGCCGCCAACATCAGCGCAACAGCTATCCCACCTGATTTATACATGTGCGTACTCTCCCAAAGGATCAAGATAGTAATGTGAATTGGATAACGAACTGAAAATAATGGCGGATAGTGTACACAGGTCGCCCGGTTCGCGCAGTTTTCCTGTTGTTATATCGACCAGCGGTAGCAAGAAAGCATTACGGCGCCTAAAATAACAATTCATTAACCCATAAATACATAAAAATTAACCACCTCACCCTGCAGGCGCGACAAGAGGCTCACACATGCTTACTACACCGCTCACCCAGGACACGCTACGTCAGCGCGTCAGCGATATTTTTATTTATCAGATGCCATTCAATCAGGAGCTGGGGCTCACGCTGGAGGCATTCTCGCCGGATGCGGTTACGCTGAGTTTCCATCACCAGAACAAGCTGGTGGGCAATGCGTTGCAACAGATCCTGCACGGCGGCGTGATCGCCGCCGGTCTGGACGTGGCGGCCGGGCTGGTGTGCGTGGGCAGCGCGCTGCTGCGACATGACACCTTGAGCGAGCAGGAACTTCACCAGCGGCTGTCGCGTATGGGCACCATCGACCTGCGGGTGGATTACCTGCGCCCCGGCCGCGGTGAGCACTTTATCCTGACCAGCCAGCTGTTGCGCGGCGGCAATAAAATCGCCGTGGCGCGAGCCGAATTACATAATGAAAAACAGTCGCATATCGCCAGCGCCATCGCCACCTACATCGTTGGCTAAGGGCGTGTCGAACAGATATTTATCGGCACGCGGCGGCAAGACACCCACGCCGTGCTCCGGTACACTGGATGCTTATTGCGGTTTATCTGGTTTCTTATCAATGAGTATGCCACAACACCGTCAGGGGATGCTGTTTGCCCTCGGCGCTTATATCATCTGGGGGATCGCCCCGGTTTACTTCAAACAGCTCACGCAAGTGCCGGCTGATGAAATTCTCAGCCACCGGATTATCTGGTCGTTCTTTTTCATGCTGTTGCTGCTGAGCCTCAGCCGTAAATGGGGAGTGGTGCGCAACGCCTGCCGTCGGCCGCGCCAGTTATTGCTGCTGGCGATCACCGCCATGCTGGTGGCCTGCAACTGGCTGATTTACATCTGGGCGGTTAACCATAACCATATGCTGGAAGCCAGCCTGGGCTACTTCATCAACCCGCTGGTCAGCGTGCTGCTGGGGATGCTGTTTCTCGGGGAGCGCTTCCGCCCAACGCAATGGCTGGCGATGATGCTAGCGATGTGCGGCGTACTGGTGCAGTTGTGGACGCTCGGCTCGCTGCCGGTGATTGCGCTCGCTCTGGCCTTTAGTTTCGGTATTTACGGCCTGCTGCGCAAAAAGATCGCTATCGACGGCCAGACCGGCATGTTATTCGAAACCCTGTGGCTGCTGCCCGCCGCGCTGGTCTATCTGGAATGGCTGGCCGACTCGCCCACCAGCCATCTCAGTCAAAACCCGACATCGCTCAATCTGTTGCTGATGGCGGCCGGCATCGTCACAACCGTGCCGCTGCTGTTGTTTACCTCGGCCGCCATGCGTCTGCGGCTGTCGACGCTGGGCTTCTTTCAGTATCTGGCGCCGACGCTGACCTTCCTGCTAGCGGTGCTGGTCTACGGCGAAACCATCACACCGGACCGGCTGGTCACCTTTGCGTTCATCTGGCTGGCGCTGGCCGTCTTCACGCTTGACGCGCTCTATACTCAGCGGCGATTACGCCGCGCTAACCACAGCGTGACGCGAGATGTAACGTGACAGAATAGGGCTGAAAATCAGGGTGGAGAACAAGCGCAGCGTCTGCATGGCGATAACGAACGCGATATCCACCCGGCTGCCGGCGGCGATAATGGCAATGGAGTCCAGCCCGCCGGGGCTGGTCGCCAGATAGGCGGTCAGGATATCTACCGACAACAAATGCGTTATCATCAGCGCCATCCCGCCGCACAGTAGCATCAGCGTGACAATCGACATCATCATTTTCGGCAGGGTGCGCAGCGCCAGTAGGAAAACAGGGCGGGTAAACGCCAGCCCGACGCTCCAGCCAATAAACGCATAGGCCAGCGCCAGCAGCCATTCCGGCGTCTGTAATGTCAGCGTGCCGGTGGAATGCAACATGGAGCCGATAATCATCGGCCCCAGCAGTTGGCCGGAAGGAATGCGCAGCCGCCGCCCAATCCAGGCGCCGCTAAACGCCACCGCCAGCGTGGCAGGGAAACGCCAGTCCAACGCGGGGAACCAGACCATCAGCGCGCTATTGGCTTGGGCGTCTTGCCCGAGGCTGGCGCGCGCCACAAACGCCGCCGCCGCGGTCACCATCAGTACCCGCAGATACTGCATGAACGCCACCAGCCGCACATCGGCGCCGAAGTCCCCCGCCATCGCCACCATCGCCGACGCGCCGCCCGGAGAGGCACCCCAGGTGCCGGTGGTGCCCGGCAGCTCGCTGTAGCGCATCAGCAACCAGCCCGACAGCCCGCTGGCAACCAGCGTCGACAACAGGATAAACAGGACTAATGGCCACTCTTTCACCAGCGGCGTCAGGATGGACAGGGAGAGACTTTGCGCCACCAGACAGCCCAGCACGGCATTACTGGCGAAAAACAGCGGACGGGGAATACGGATAGTGGCGCCGTTCAGGCCCATCACTACCCCTACCAGCATCGGCCCCAGCAACAGCGCCGCCGGAACATGATAAACCTGCAGACCAAACCCCAACACCAACGAAACCGACAGCAGCATGAACCATTGTGTCGACGCGGGAAACCTCTCCATGCACAGCACCTGTTACAACATCAAAGCAGAGAGGCGATTCTACCGCGGAAGCCCGTCAGACGGGCATCTATCCGTGCGAAATCTGTCCGTTATCAAAAATTGTCGGAGGAAGTCGGGCCAGGGACTCGTCGACCTTGCGGGCAACGAGTCGCCTGTCAGAGAAAAGGGCGTTGGCGTTACAGCCAGTTGCGGCGTTTGAAATACAGGTACGGCGCCAGACCGGCCAGCAGCATCAACAGCATCGCGCCCGGATAGCCGTAGGCCCATTTCAGCTCCGGCATGAATTCGAAGTTCATGCCGTAGCTGGACGCCACCAGCGTCGGTGGCAGGAACACCACCGATACCACCGAGAAGATTTTGATGATGCGGTTCTGTTCGATGTTGATAAAACCCATCGCCGCCTGCATCAGGAAGTTGACCTTCTGGAACAGCGATTCGTTATGCGGCAGCAGAGACTCGATGTCGCGCAGGATCTCGCGCGCCTGCTCCAGTTGGCTGCTCGGCAGACGGGCACGGCGCACCAGGAAGTTGAGCGCGCGCTGGGTATCCATCAGACACAGGCGTACTTTCCAGCCGATATCCTCCTGCTCCGCCAGCGTCGATAGCGCGTCGTCATATTCGTCGCCCTGACGGCCGTCCATGATCACCCGGCTTAAGGATTCCAGATCGCTGTAGATGTTTTCGATTTCGTCCGCCAGCTGTTCAATCTTGGTTTCGAACAGGTCAAGCAGCAGTTCGTAGGCGTTGCCGTCCACCAGCGTCTGAGCGCGGGCGCGCATGCGGTAGAGGCGGAAGGCCGGCAGTTCGCGCTCGCGCAGCGTATACAAACGGCCATCGCGGATGGTGAACGCCACCGTGGAGTTGCCGGCGTGGTCGTCCGCGTCTTCATAAAAGAAAAAGGAGTGAATGTGCAGGCCGTCTTCATCTTCGAAGAAACGGGCCGATGCCTCGATGTCTTCCAGCTCCGGTCGGGTCGCCAGGCTTTGCCCCAGCTGATTCTGCACCAAATCTCGCTCTTCGACGTCCGGTTCGACCAAATCCACCCATAGCGACGTGGTCAGGTCGTTGCTTTCATCCAGTTCCAGGCGAGTTAAACGGCAGTTATCGAGTTTGAATGCGCTCAGCATAAGCCATGCTCCCAAAATGTAACAAAGAGGGACAAAACGCGATTGAAACACAGAAACAGGGTGGAAAAGTCACCATCAGGTTTCAGGCCATGAGACGGTGCTGACTCGATGCGACAAACAATATCGCTGACAACCTCGAAGGCTATCAGCACAGGGAAGATAGCCTTAGAAGTGGTACCTAATCAGTAGGTTATTGAGCCAGTATCGACTGGGTGTGTCCAAGGCGTGGGTCCTCCGGGCATAATGATGCGCGCATGTTACGCCGAGATGAAAAAGGCTGTCAACAGACAAACAGATGATTAGTCTGTGTCCAACCGTAACATCCAGTGAACTCAGACTGAACACCGCCGCCGTCACGGCACAATCACGCTATACCGTATCCAGACGAGCATACGCGGCCACCAGCCATTTGATGCCCTGACCGGCAAACGCCACCTGGATCCGACAGTGATCGCCGCTGCCTTCCACATTCACAATGGTGCCTTCGCCGAATTTGGCGTGACGCACCCGTTGCCCCAGCTTATACCCGGTATCGCTCTGGCTGATTGGCGTTCCCAGCCGCTGATGATTAACCGGACGCGAGATGCTGGCGCGCAGTCGCACCTCTTCCACGCACTCCGGCGGCAGTTCGCCGATAAAACGCGACGGGCGGTGATAGGTTTCCTTACCGTACAGACGGCGGCTTTCGGCGTAGGTGAGCGTTAGTTTCTGCATAGCGCGCGTCACGCCGACGTAGGCCAGCCGGCGCTCTTCTTCCAGACGGCCCCCTTCATCCAGCGACATCTGGCTGGGAAACATTCCTTCTTCCATGCCGACGACAAACACCTGCGGGAATTCCAGACCTTTGGCGGAGTGCAGCGTCATCAGTTGCACCGCGTCCTGATAGGCGTCCGCCTGCCCTTCGCCGGCCTCCAGCGCGGCGTGAGACAAAAACGCCTGCAGCGGCAGCAAGCCCTGATCTTCGTCCTGATAACTGAACTGGCGGGTCGCCGTCACCAGTTCTTCCAGGTTTTCCACCCGCGCCTGACCCTTCTCGCCTTTTTCCTGCTCGTACATGCTCCACAACCCGGAATCGCGAATCACCCGGTCGGTCTGCACATGCAGCGGTAAATCGGCGGTATCGCTGGCGAGCGCATCCACCAGTTCCAGAAAACGTTGCAGCGCGGCGGCGGCGCGCCCGGCCAGCACTTTTTCCTGCAACAACGCGCGCGTGGACTGCCACAGTGTCAACTGGCGGTCGCGCGCAGTCTGGCGCACCACGTCCAACGTGCGATCGCCGATGCCGCGCGTCGGCGTGTTGACCACTCGCTCAAAAGCGGCGTCATCGTTACGGTTGGTCATCAGGCGCAGATAAGACAACGCGTCCTTGATTTCCTGACGTTCGAAGAAGCGCATACCGCCATAAATCCGGTACGGCAGGCTTTGCTGCAACAGCGCCTCTTCCAGCACGCGCGACTGGGCGTTGCTGCGATAAAGAATGGCGCATTCGCTGAGCGCCCCGCCCGCTTCCTGCCATACCTTGATGCGGCTGACCACGAACCGCGCCTCGTCCAGTTCGTTAAAGGCGCAATACAACGAAATCGGTTCGCCCTCGATGCCATCGGTCCACAGGTTTTTGCCCAGTCGGTCACCGTTGTGAGCAATCAGCGCGTTGGCGGCATTGAGGATATTGGCGGTGGAACGGTAATTCTGTTCCAGACGGATGGTGGTTACGTCGCTGAAATCCCGCAGGAAGTGTTGGATATTCTCCACCTGTGCGCCGCGCCAGCCGTAGATCGACTGGTCGTCGTCGCCCACGATCATCACTTTGGCGCTGTCGCCGGCCAGCAGGCGAATCCAGGCGTACTGAATACGGTTGGTATCCTGGAATTCGTCCACCAGAATATTGCTAAAACGGTCGCGGTAATGCTGCAGGATATGCGGTTTGTTGAGCCACAGTTCGTGGGCGCGCAGCAGTAATTCGGCGAAATCCACCAGCCCGGCGCGATCGCACGCTTCCTGATAAGCCTGATAGATGCGTAGCCAGGTTTGCTCCACCGGGTTGCCGTAGCTGTCGATATGCTGTGGCCGCAGCCCTTCGTCTTTCTTGCCGTTGATGTACCACATCGCCTGACGGGGCGGCCACTGCTTCTCATCCAGATTCAGCGCCTTGACCAGACGTTTGAGCAGCCGTAACTGATCTTCGCTGTCCAGAATCTGGAAATCCTGTGGCAAGCCGGCATCCAGATGGTGCGCGCGCAGCAGGCGGTGCGCCAGCCCGTGGAACGTGCCGATCCACATCCCGCCCTGACTGGTGCCGAGCAGTTGATCGATACGGTGACGCATTTCCGCCGCCGCCTTGTTGGTAAAGGTCACTGCCATGATCGAATAGGGCGAGCAGTTCTCCACCGTCAGCAACCAGGCGATGCGATGCACCAGCACGCGGGTTTTACCACTGCCTGCGCCAGCCAGCACCAGCATGTTGCTGCGCGTCGCCGCCACGGCGTCACGCTGTTTATCATTCAGACTGTCGAGCAGGTCAGATACGTCCATAGGCGTCGGTTATCCGTCAAAGGGGAACCCGGCCTCCGGATCGGAGACAAATTCCACTGGTTATCTATACAGTAAAAATAGCAGAATTATAGCAACGTGGTGAGCGATGCCAAGCTGAAAATTTCTACATGCGGCAGCAGCCGGGAATCGTGAATCTGCATCAGGTTGCCGTCACGCAGGTTAATCCAGCAGGATTGTACGCCGCTGCGAATCGCGCCGGCCACGTCGGTGGTCAGATCATCCCCCACATGCAGCAGGTTGTGCAACGGTAAATTCAGCCGTTCGGCGGCCAGCTGATACATATCATCACAAGGCTTTGAGCGGCCATCCGGGCCGGCACGCAGAATAAACTGAAAATATTCGCCAAGACCGCAGGCGTGCGGATCGGCATTGCCGTTGGTGATCGCCACCAGCGGCCAACGCTGCCCCAGCGCACGCAATGTGTCGTGGGTTTCCTGCGGCACGGCGATGCGGCTGCGCCAGCGGGCGAATTCCGCCATTACAGCGTCCGCGCCGGCGGCCGCGTCGTCCGGCGACATCCCCACCCGGCTCATCGCCAGATGTACGGAGCGCCAGCGCCAGTGCGTGACGTCGTGATAAATCTCCGGCTCTTGCGCCAGCAACTCCTGCCGCAGCTGACGCAGGCCTTCGCTGGTGAACGCCCGCAACCCAGGGTGATAGTTCTGCAAAAACCGTAACGACTCCTGCTCCGTTCGCCGGATAACTTCATAGTTATCGTACAGGGTATCGTCCAAATCGAACGTGATGGCCTCAATCCGACCAAGTGGGCGATAAAAATACATCAGGATTTACCTCGTCTGGCGCGTGGGTGCGCGGCATCGTACACCGATGCCAGATGTTGAAAGTCCAGATGGGTATAGATCTGGGTGGTGGAGAGGTTAGCATGACCCAGTAGTTCCTGCACGGCGCGCAGGTCGCCGCTGGACTCCAGCATGTGGGTGGCAAACGAGTGCCGCAGCTTGTGCGGGTGAACATGGCTGTTCACGCCCTGCTTGACGCCCCATTCGGCAAAGCGCTTTTGTACGTTGCGCATGGAAATACGCTTACCGAGGCTAGAGATAAAGATCGCGTCGTCTTCCGGCGCGTAAATATCCCGTATCGCCAGCCAGTTACGCAGCCAGGTGACGGCGGTCGCGCCGATCGGCAGTTTGCGCTCTTTACTGCCTTTCCCCATCACCCAGACTTCGCCGCTGTCCAGATCGACGTGACCACAGTCCAGCCCGACCAGTTCCGCCAGACGCAACCCAGCGCCGTACATCACTTCCAGCATGGCGCGATCGCGCACCGCCAGCGGATCGCTGAGATCGATCTCCAACAGGCGGCTCATTTCATCCACATCCATGTTTTTGGGCAGATGCCGACCCGCTTTCGGCGCCGGCACACTGCGTGCAGGATTAGCATTGAGTTCACCGCGACCAACCAGCCAGTCAAGAAAGCTGCGCAATGCCGACAAACGCTGCGCCAGACTGGCGGCGTTCAGCCCATCGCGCTTGCCGCGCGCCACCACCGCTCGCACGCCGGCGGCATCCAGCGCTTGCCAGTCGGCAATGCCGGACGCCGACAACAGGTCGATAATTACCTGTAACTGATGGGCATAGCTGCTTTGCGTCAGCGGACTCAGTTGCCGCTCAACCCGCAGATAACGCAGAAAGGCTTCGGCTGGCGCCGTTAGGGGGGAATCGGGGTTCATAAGCGTTCAATCCATCGCTCCAGCAATACCGGGATAATCGTCGCCAGATGTTGCAGCAGATCGGTGCCCATGCCGTCCTGATAGTGGTGGCTGTCGCGGCTGCTGAAAATCAACAATCCCAGATCGCCGTTTTTTCCCATCAGCGACAGCGCCACCGAGCCGACCTGGCGCGCCTGCGGCAACAGCAGCAACAGTTCGGGGCCGTTCAGCGTACCAAGATAATGATGCCGCTCGCCCAGCCGCTGGATACGCAGCGGTTCAAACATCGTACGGTTAAGCGCCAGATGGGTAAAATCGGAAGGCGCGCCGATGCGCCAGCGATCGGCAAACAGGCGGATAGCCGCACCCGACAGCCCCAGTTTGCGTGCCCAGCGGTGCAGCCGGTCGAGCAGCTCCTGTAACGACACGGCGGTAGAGAGCGTCATCTGCAATTGCAACAACTGGCTGAACAGTTCCTCATTGCGGGTAGCCTGTTCCGTCAGCAAGGCGATCTCTTCTTCCAGATACTGAATGCGGTTGCGCTGGCGGGCGAGCTGCCACTCCACCAACGACACGCTGCCACGCACCGGATGCGGAATACGCATGGTCTCAGTCTGGTGGGAATGACGAATGAAAAAGTCAGGATGCTGGCGCAGGTACTGCAACACCAGATCGTCAGTCAACTCCTGACGTTCAGCCTGCTCTTCCATGTTCTTCATAGATGCATAAACCCATCATAAACATGCGTAGCCGGGCCGGTCATAAACAGCGGGTGACCGGGGCCGTCCCAGTGAATCTCAAGTTCGCCGCCCGGCAGTTGCACTTTGACATCCGCCGCCAGCAGCCCCTGCTGAATCCCCACCGCCACCGCGCCGCAGGCGCCGCTGCCGCAGGCCTGAGTTTCGCCCGCGCCGCGCTCGAACACGCGCAACCGGATCAGGCCGGAGTTAACCACCTGCATAAAACCGACGTTGGCGCGTTCCGGAAAACGTTCGTGGCTTTCCAGCAACGGCCCGAGCGTCTCTACCGGCGCAGTATCCACATTGTCCACCTGAATCACACAATGCGGGTTGCCCATCGACACCGCACCGCACAGCACCGTGTGCTCGGCGGCGCGCATAATATAGGTTTTTTCCGGCTTGGCGGCGCGGAACGGTACCTGCTGCGGTTCGAAGTTGGGTTCGCCCATGTTCACCCGCACCAGCTCGTCTTCCGTCACCGACAACACCATGCGGCCGTTATGCGTACTGACATTAATATCGCGCTTGTTGGTCAACCCTTTCAGGCGTACGAAACGGGCAAAGCAGCGAGCGCCGTTGCCACACTGCGCCACTTCACTGCCGTCCGCATTGAAAATTCGGTAATGAAAATCCAGTTCGGGATCGTAGGGCGGCTCAACGATTAATAACTGATCGAACCCCACCCCGCAATGCCGGTCCGACAGGCGACGGATCAGCTCCGGTGAAAAGTAGACATTCTGCGTCACGGCATCGACAACCATGAAATCATTGCCCAGACCGTGCATTTTCGAGAACTGCATTTCCTGACCCCGCTGCGTTAAACGGGTGCGGCAGAGACCCTGTCGCGACCCGCGAGACTACCCTCAATCACCCTGCGTACCACGGCGGCTACTGCCGGGCGGACGATGCTTGCGGAGCCTGGGTATTTTGCTGCTGCGTTTTTTTAGCCGGAGCCGGTTGCTCTGGCGGAAAATAAAGCGGGCCTTTCAAACCACAACCAGCCAGTGACAACACCAACAATGCCAGCGCGCCCTGACGAAAAAGAGTTTTCATTTCGTTAAAACCTGTCATTCAGATACCTATGCTCTCTATAATCGCAGGTGGATCATGAAAATCAATAGGAATCGAATATGAACGATAGCGAGTTTCATCAATTGGCCGACACGCTGATGCTAAAGGTGGAGGAAACGCTGGATCAATTTGATGGCGATGCGGATATCGATTACGAAACTAACGGCGGCGTGATGACGCTGAGTTTTGAGAACGGCAGCAAAATCGTGATTAACCGGCAGGAACCGATGCATCAGGTGTGGCTGGCGACCAAAGGCGGCGGCTATCACTTCGACTATCAGCATGGCCGCTGGATTTGCGACCGCAGCGGCAGCGATTTCATGGCGCTGCTGGCGCAAGCCTGCACGGAACAGAGCGGCGAAGAGATTCATTTCGACTAAAGCAAATTGGGGCACACTCGCCCCAATTGCCATTCACCCCGGATTTCCCGCTCTGAATCAGAGCATCTGCAAGCGCTGGCTCAGCACCAGATTCTTTTTGTCTTCAGACGATGGCGTGACGCACAGATGAGACAGCGCGCTGCTGCGGAACGGGATCACCTGCGTGCGGCCGTCCAACTGCACAATCTGATAGAACTGCGGCAGATTGAAATTGATGAAGCTGGAGCCGTAGGTAAAGCGATCGTGCGATGAGGAGTAGAAACGGCTGACATCGCGCACCAGCTCTTCCTTACTGCCTTCGCAATGATGATAGACTTCCACCCGGTTCGACTCATCCAGAATATAGATATTGAACCCCTGATTATCATGTTGATCTTCAAAGAAGAACTGGATAATCCCTTCGCTGGCGACACCATCCACCACCGGCGGCAGATGGATGTGATTGGTTTCCACCTGAACCGGCAGCCCTTGCAATTTGTTGTTGGAAATCGCGCCGTAGAACTCCACCGCATTTTCCAGTTTCTGGGCCGACACGCTCAGGCGTTCGAAGAATAATCCCCAGGTCTCGCCCGCGACTTTCACCGCTTTGAAGCGACCGGGCTCCTGACGGGTGCTGGACAGACGCAGTTCAATACATTCGGACACCAGTTGCTGCACCCGAGTCCGAATCAGCCCGCGCAAATGCTGGCTGTAACAGAACACTTCCAGCGACTCCGGCAGCGCGGCGTCCTGATGCATTTTGCCAAGAATGGTTTTCAGCGCTTCCAGCATCGCCTGCTCGCCGCTGAAATGCAGGGTGCGCACTTCATTCCAGGAATTGCGGTACAACAAATCGATACTGCCGACCAGACACTGCTGCTGCTGACCAAAGCTAAAGACGTCCAACTGACGGAAATCAAAATGCACCACCTGATTGCGGAACGCCGCCGTCGGGTCATGCTCCAGGTTGACGATGATCGCCAGATGACGGATTTCGCACGGGCTGTACAGCGCTTTCGGGGTGGGAGCCGCCACACGCAGCGGGAAGTGGCTGGACACATCCGATACCAGTTCCTGCAGCCGGGCGATATCGCACAGTTCGTGCCCTTTGATATGCAAACGGGTGGATGACGTCAGCAGGCCGTTGAAATACGCCCAGGCCACCAGTTTGTTGAGATAGCGGTTATATTCCAGCGGCTGATGGCTGATGATGGCGTCCATCGACGGCGCCTGATTGTACAGGTACCAGCCGGAACGGTTGGCGCGCCCCGCCGGAACGTAGATAAAGGTCAGATTCGTTTCCGACAGGTCGGGCGAAATCTGCGGGTTCACCAGCGTCACCTTGCCCGGCAACGCCTCGAAAGCGGCATACAGCTTGCGGGTCAGCACCCCGATATCCTGCGGGCTGGCGCTGACGCTCAAATTATTGCGGCGGGCGAAACGAATCAGGTTGCGATAGCTCTGCATCATCGCATCCAGCAGTTCGTTGTGTGCTTCGCGCACCTGCCCGATTTTCCAGTTGGCGCGGTTATCCAGCATTACCAACCGCTCGTCGCTCCATCCCCATGCCTGCACCATTTGCGTCAGGATCTGGCGGCGCCAGGCGGTGCAGGCGCGCTCGCGGGAAAGCTTCTCGCACACTTTGAGGTAGAAACAGCGACGCACCAGATCCAGCCGGGTCTGGTCATTGATCGCGTCCAGATACTGGGTCACGCGCTCCAGCATCATGCAGTAGGGATCCAGCCCGAAGGAAACGATCTCGCCTTTATGCAGGCGTGCTTTGATCTCGCTCGACAACAGGCGGGTATTGGGGTATTCCCAGGAGTAGGCTTCCAGCAGCAGGGTTTTCAGCACCGCCTTGTAGGGCGAGTCGATACTTTTATACAACTGCCACAGGCTGGCGCCAAAGTACTCTTCCGCCGACAGCGCGCTCAGCCCGCCCAAATCCAGCCATTCGTTCGGCGCCAACGCGCCGCGGGCATACAGGGAAAGCACGAATTCATCATAGTGGGCTTCCTCTTCCACCGGCACCATGTTCCACAGAATGCGCTTGCCCGCCATGCGTACCGCGGTACGGTAAAATTCGTCCAGCAACAGGATATGCTGGGTGGAGCCGCAATCCTCGCCGCCGAGGCTGCCGCTCTCGTTATGGCGGAAGCGGTTTTCATCCATCAGGAAGAAACTGACGTCTACGCCTTGCCCGGCTGCCCATTTTTCCAGCAGCGAGCACTTCTGCTGCAGCCGCTGACGCTCTTCGTTATCCAACCATGATTGGTGGCAGACCCAGATGTCGAGATCGGAACTGCAGCTCTGCCCGATGGACGAGGTGCTGCCCATGGAATAGACGCCGGTGATCGGCAGTTCGCCCTTGCGATCCGGCGCAGACAGCTCACCCCAGCGCAACTCCACGCTGTCGAGATAGTGCTGTTGTTTTTCATCGGGGGAGAAAAGACAAATGCCGTGCGGAACCTTGCCTTCCAGATAGCCAGGCATCAGCGGGTGATGATGATGTAATAAAACTGGCAAAAGACTGTAAACCTGCTGAAAAGCGGGTTTCATTGCTTCCAGAGCACGATCCACACGCAGTTGGTTGATCGCATCCAGTCTTTGCTTCAGTGTCTCGATGTAGAAGTACAAGACGTTTCGCCTGCTTATCCCAGTGCCTATAAAGAAGCCGTTGTTTCCCAACCTGCCCAGAATAGATATTGGAAGAATGACGGGCAGATTATTGCTGGAAACGTGATCAATTTAACACCTTGCTGAAAGGGCGTAAAGAAACTAAAGAAAGTCGGATTTGTTTATTGATGCTTCAGCGTTGAACATATTATCGCCACTTTTGCCGCTCCCGGCTATCCCCCGCCGGGGTTTTGTCGTTCCCTTCCCTCATCACGACGGCCGGGCAACTGACACCGGCTCGCCTTCAATGGTACGATGGAAAGAAAGGATCAAAACGGTATCAAGCATGGTAGACACTATTCTAAGAATTGCGACCCGACAAAGCCCGCTTGCGCTGTGGCAGGCCCATTTTGTTCAGCAGCGGCTGGAAGCCTGCCACCCCGGTTTACGGGTGGAACTGGTACCGATGGTCACCCGCGGCGACGTGCTGCTGGATACGCCGCTGGCCAAAGTGGGCGGCAAAGGATTGTTTGTCAAAGAACTGGAACTGGCGCTGTTGGAAAACCGTGCCGATATCGCGGTGCATTCAATGAAGGATGTGCCGGTCGAATTCCCCGAGGGTCTGGGATTGGTCACCATCTGCGAACGTGACGACCCGCGCGATGCTTTTGTTTCCAACCATTACGATTCACTGGACGATCTGCCTGTCGGCGCCTGCGTCGGCACCTCCAGCCTGCGTCGCCAGTGCCAGTTACGCGCCCACCGTCCGGACCTGACGGTCCGCGATCTGCGCGGCAACGTCGGCACCCGTCTGTCCAAACTGGATAACGGCGACTACGACGCCATCATTCTGGCGGTCGCCGGGCTAAAACGCCTGGGTCTGGAAGACCGTATCCGTACCGCGCTCAGTCCGGAACAATCGCTGCCGGCGGTCGGCCAGGGCGCCGTCGGCGTGGAGTGCCGGCTGGACGACGCCCGAACTCGCGCGCTGCTGGCGCCGCTTAACCATGATGATACCGCGACGCGCGTACTGGCCGAGCGCGCCATGAATACCCGGCTGGAAGGCGGTTGTCAGGTTCCTATCGGCAGCTACGCCGAACTGCAGGACGGCGATACGCTGTGGCTGCGGGCGCTGGTGGGCGCGCCGGACGGCAGCCGCATTATTTACGCGGAACGCCGTGGTCTGCGTCAGGATGCGGAGCAGCTCGGCATCGCCCTGGCGGACGAACTGCTCGAACGCGGCGCCCGCGATATTCTGCAATCCGTTTACGGAGAAGCCTCGTCATGACGATTCTGGTTACCCGTCCCTCCCCTGCGGGTGAGCAGTTGGTAGCCCGTCTCAGAATGGCAGGCCAGCAGGCCTACCACAGTCCATTAATCGAATTTTCCCCGGGCGGCGAATTACCGCAGTTGCCCGCCATGCTACAAGCGCTGCGCCCCGGCGATCTGGTATTCGCCCTGTCGCAACAGGTTGTGGAATACGCGGACCCGGTGCTATCGCGCGCCGGAACCGGTTGGCCTAAAGCGCTCACCTATTTTGCGGTGGGGCGCTCCACCGGGCTGGCGCTGCATACCGTCAGCGGTTTGCCGGTGCACTACCCGCCGGAGCGCGCGACCAGCGAAACATTATTGCAGTCGCCGGCGCTACAGCAGGTAACCGGCAAGCAGGCGTTGTTATTACGCGGCAACGGCGGCCGGGAACTGCTGGGCGATACGTTGCAGCAGCGCGGCGCACAGGTACGTTATTGCGAATGCTATCAACGCAATCCAGTGGTTTACGACGGCGCGGAACAGTGCCAGCGCTGGCAACGTCTCGGCATCGATACGCTGGTGATCACCAGCGGAGAAAATGCTGCAACAGTTCTATACTTTAGTGCCTGATTATTATCGAACTGCCTGGCTACCGGGTTGCCGGGTCGTCGTCGTCAGCGAGCGTCTGGCCGACATGGCCCGCGAGTTGGGCTGGAGTGATATTCGGATCGCCGATAATGCGGATAACGATGCGCTGATGCGGGCGCTGCAGTGACGCAGCTAGTGTCGCTACATAGCTAATGTCGTCACCGTGACACAACTAACCAGATAGTAACCCGGACAATTACCATTACCCTGATCATAGGATGTACTCATATGACGGAACACATTACCTCCTCAACGCCCTCCGAAGAGGTGGTCGAACGGGCTGAATCCACTCCTCCGCAAAAATCGCCGCCCGCCTCCGGTGCGCCGCGCCACGGTATTGTGCTGGGCGCCATCGCTATTGTGGTTTCGCTGGCGCTGAGCGGCGGCGTCTACTATTACGCCCACCAGCAGATGACGCGTCAGAGTACCGCACTGACCCAATTGCAGGATCAGTTGACTGCGCTGCAAAAGCAGCAATCACAGGCGCAGCAGCAGTGGCAACAGACTCTGGATCAGCAGGCCAAAGCCCTGAGCGCCGATGAGCAGCGATTGGCGACCCTGACCCGGCAGGCCGGTGAAATGCAGGAAAAACTGGCCACTCTCGCTAACAGCGACTCCAAAACCTGGCTGCTGGCGCAGGCTGATTTTCTGGTCAAACAGGCCGGACGCAAGCTGTGGAGCGATAAAGACGTCACCACCGCCGGTGCCCTGCTCAAAAGCGCCGATGCCAGCCTGGCGGACATGAACGACCCCAGCCTGATCGACGTGCGCCGGGCCATCACCCATGATATCGGCATGCTGGCAGGCGTCAGTCAGATCGACTTCGACGGCATCATCCTTAAAGTGAATCAGTTGGCGGATCAGGTGGACAACCTGCGGCTGGCCGATACCGACTCCGACGAAGCGCCGATGGAAGAAAACGACTCGACGCTGTCGGCTTCGCTGAGCGAATGGCGGCAGAACCTGAGCAAGAGCTGGCATAACTTCCTGTCGGACTTCATCACCATCCGTCGCCGCGACGACAGCGCCGAACCGCTGCTGGCGCCGAATCAGGATGTGTATCTGCGTGAAAACATCCGTTCACGCCTGCTGGTCGCCGCGCAAGCGGTGCCGCGCCACCAGAACGAAACGTACCGGCAATCGCTGGAAACGGCGGCGACCTGGATACGCGCCTACTTTGACGAAAGCGATCCGACCACCAAAGCGTTTCTGGACCAGTTGGACGCGCTGAGCCAGCAGTCGGTGGCGATGGATGTACCGAATGAACTGCAAAGCCAGCCGCTGCTGGACAAACTGATGCAAACCCGGGTCCGCAACCTGCTGGCGCAGCCGTCCGCCAAACCACAGGAGGGCTGAACATGCTGAAGGTATTTCTGCTGTTTGTGGTGCTGATCGCCGGTATCGTAGTGGGGCCGATGCTGGCAGGCCATCAGGGTTACGTGCTGATCCAGACCGACAATTACAACATTGAAACCAGCGTCACCGGGCTGGTTATCATGCTGGTGCTGTTTCTGCTGGCGTTTCTGGCGGTGGAATGGCTGCTGCGGCGGGTGTTCCGCACCGGCGCCCGCACCCGCGGCTGGTTCATCGGCCGTAAGCGCACCCGGGCGCGTCAGCAAACCAAAGCGGCGCTGTTGAAACTGACCGAAGGCGACTATCTGCAGGTGGAAAAACTGCTGACCCGCAATGCCGATCACGCAGAGCAGCCGGTGGTGAACTACCTGTTGGCGGCGGAAGCCGCCCAGCAGCGCGGCGACGAGTTCCGTACCCGACAATATCTGGAGCGGGCGGCGGAAATCGCCGACACGAATCAGTTGCCGGTGGATATCACCCGCGTTCGCATTCAACTGGCCCGTAACGAAGACCACGCCGCTCGTCACGGCGTAGACCGTTTGCTGGAAGTGGCGCCGCGCCACCCGGAAGTCTTGCGGCTGGCGGAACAGGCGTTCCTGCGTACCCACGCCTACAGCGCTTTGCTGGATATCCTGCCCGCCATGCGTAAAACCCGGCTGCATGACGAATCCCAGCTGGATGAATTGCAGCAGCGCGCCACCATCGGTTTGATGGATCAGGCGATGGCGGAAGGCGGCAGCGAAGGGTTGAAACAGTGGTGGAAAAATCAGCCGCGTAAAGTTCGCCAGGCGCTGCCAATGCAGGTGGCCATGGCTGAACGGCTGATTGTGTGTGATGACCACGTCACCGCACAGGACATCATTGTAGACGGGCTGAAGCAGCAGTTTGACTACCGGCTGGTACAGCTGATCCCCCGGCTCAATGCCGGTCAGCCGGAACCGCTGGAAAAACTGTTGCGCCTGCGTCTGAAACAGCACAACGATGACGCGCTGCTGCACAGCACGCTGGGGCAGTTACTGGCGAAGCATGGCGAATGGCAACAGGCCAGCGATGCCTTCTCCGCCGCGCTGGCGTTGCGACCGGACGCCTACGACTACGCCTGGTGCGCCGATGCCTTTGACCGGCTAAAGCGCCCCGAAGACGCGGCCCGCATGCGGCGTGACGGTTTGTTACTGACGCTGCAGCCGCCCCACGACGCCTGACCTGCCCTGACCGGCGCGTTCCCGCGCCGGTCTTCACGTCTTCCAGATAACACCATGATTTAGCTGAATAATGGCAAAAAAAAACGCTTACCGACCAGCGGCAAGCGTGCAATAAAAATCAGGTCTGAAAGACAACTTTAAGGTGCCCCACTCAACGTTACGTCCAACGGCGATGAAGCAAGCTTCATCAATAATCGGACGTTAGGCACCGTAAATGGCTCTGCGTCATTCCCAGGTTTATGAAGCCGAAGCAAGCATAGAAGGTGGAATGAGCATCTACACGCTTAATAAAGCATGAATGATGCCAACTTCACTAAAATCCAAATAGAAAAATATTATTCATTGATAAATAAGGAATTAAATATAAATCGCTGCTTAATACCGGCCTAACTAACCTGCTGAAAAATCAGGCATTCCTCACCAATACTGTCGCTAATAAGAGACGATGCCAACAGCGCTATTTATATCCTTTAAAAATCAAATGTTTATATGTCTCTCTTTGGCGACAGGAAGACACCCCAACTGTCGCCGAAAAGCCACAGGTAGCGTTTAGCTTACGATTCAAACAAAACGGCCACGGATAACCGTGGCCGTTTTGTTTGATAGGGCGCTGACGGGTGATCAGGCGGTCTGCGGCAGTTGTTCCAGGCTCTGCTTCGCCAACTGATACAGGTAATGCGCGGTCGGGAACAGCGCACTATCATCCACCCGGAATTTGGGGTGATGCAGCGCGTACGGGCCGCCAGAGCCGACCATCATAAAGGTGCCCGGCAGCTTCTGCTGGTAGAACGCGAAGTCTTCGCCGATGGGGCTGGCTTCGACGCGACGCGCCTCAAACCCTTCGTCATCAGCGACCTGCAGCGCGAAGTCCACCCAGCGCGGCGTGTTCACCACCGATGGCGGTCCGGCGTGCCAGATAAATTCGATTTCCGCGCCAAAGGTGCTGGCGATGCCGGCCACAATCTGGCGGAAACGCTGTTCAATCAGGTCACGCACCGCCTGACTAAAAGTACGCACCGTTCCTTCCACATAGGCGGTGTCCGGAATCACGTTCCAGGTGCTGCCGCTGTGCACCTGGGTGATCGACACCACCGCATTATTGTCGGACGGCACGGTACGGCTAATAATGGTCTGCACGGAGGAAATCAGCTGCCCCAGAATAATGATCGGATCATTGCCTTCGTGCGGCTTGGCGGCGTGGCAGCCTTTGGCGGCAATCTTGATTTCGAAACGGTCCACCCCGGCGGTCAGCGCGCCGTCTTTACCGCCAATCACGCCGACCGGCAGCGTTGGGTCGTTATGAATGCCGAAAATGGCGGTCGCGCCGTCCAGCGCGCCGACGGCGATCACTTCCGGCGCGCCCAGCCCGGTTTCTTCAGCCGCCTGAAACAGAATACGCACGGTGCCTTTCAGTTCCGGCTCAATGCGTTTAAGCAAAATCGCCGCCCCCAGCGCCGCCGAAGAATGGAAATCGTGACCGCAAGCGTGCATCACGCCGGCATTCTTCGAACTGAATTCGACGCCGGACTCTTCTTCAATCGGCAGGGCGTCGATGTCGGAACGCACCACCACCAACGGGCCGTCCTGCAGGCCACCCACTTCCGCCACCAGACCGGTTTTCAGCGGCAGATCCAGAATGCGGATCCCTTCTTTTTCCAGCACGGCGCGAATTTTCCGCGTGGTTTCAAACTCCTGATTGGACAATTCCGGATGCTGATGCAAATCGTGCCGGAACGCCTGAATAAACTGCGCCAACGGCGCATGCTGGGCATGCTCTTTCATGTAGGGTCACTCCTCTTTTTTCAGCCCTGCCTCGCAGGGCGGCCCGACGCGTCGAGCCTGCAGGTGAATACGTTATCGATCAGATATCGAACTCTGATGGTTCCTGAATGTTAGTCAGCTGTCGCAGGAAGCGGCGGGTCTGCGGGTTGTCGGAGAAACTGATCACTTTCTCCGCCGGGCCTTGCTCGACAATGTGTCCATCGGCCATAAAGATCACGCGGTCCGCCACCTCTTTGGCGAACTGCATCTCATGGGTCACAATCACCATGGTGGTGTTCTGCCCCGCCAGTTTCTGGATAACCTGCAACACTTCATGCACGCGCTCCGGGTCAAGCGCCGAGGTCGGCTCATCAAACAGGATCGCTTTAGGGTCCACCGCCAGCGCACGGGCGATGCTGACGCGCTGCTGTTGGCCGCCGGACAGCGTCACCGGATACTGGTGCGCCTGCGGCAGCAGCCCCACCAGCTCCAGCAGCGACAGCCCAATCTCGTCCGCCTGCTTTTTCGGCATTTTCTTCACCACAATCAGGGCTTCGGTGATGTTTTCCAGCGCGGTCTTGTTCTTGAACAGGTTGTAGTTCTGGAACACCATCGCCGTCTGGCGTCTGAGCGCATACTCTTCCTTGCCGGTATAACGGCGAGTATCCAGCGACTGCTCGCCGATGGTAATGGTGCCGGATTCCGGCTTCTCCAGCAGATTCAGGCAACGCAACAGGGTGGATTTGCCCGAGCCGGACGGCCCGATGATCGCCACCACCTCGCCCTGGGCGATATCCAGACTGATGTTGTTCAGCACCACCTGGTCGCCAAAACGTTTGGTCAGGTTTTTTACGCTAATCATGTCGGCTCCTTAACGCTGCCGTGAGTGGCTGAGTTTCTTCTCCAGCTGAGACTGCAGCCAGGAGTAAACCACAATGAGCATCCAGTAAATCAGCCCTACCACCAGGAAAGTTTCGAAGAAGCGCAGCGATTCGGCGGCGATCATCTTGCCTTCGGCAAACAGTTCCGACACCCCGAGCGCAAAAGCCACCGAGGTATCTTTAATCAGCGAAATAAAGGTGTTGCCGGTGGCAGGCAGCGCATTGAGCATCGCCTGCGGCAGCACGATGCGGCGATAAATCTGCGCCTTGTTCATCCCTACCGACAGACCGGCTTCGGTTTGCCCGAAATCCACCGACGCCAGCGCCGCCCGGAAAATCTCCGCCATATAAGCCGAGTTCTTCAGGCTAAAGCCGATAATCGCCGCCGTCATGGCGGACAGGCCATTCAGTGACGGGAACAGCTGGGGCAGGCCGAAATAGATGATGAACAATTGCACCAGCGACGGGATACCGCGAAACAGCGAGATATAGAGCTCAACCAGTTTCGCCACCACAACGAAGCGGCTCTCGCGAACCAGCGCCAGCACCAGTCCCAGCACGATGGCAAACAGCATCGATACCACCGCCAGCAACAGCGTGGTGGGTAAGTACATCAACACCTGGGGAAAAACTTTCAGCAGGTAGGAAAGATCGATATTCATGGGTCATACCATTAACACTGACGCCAGCCGCGAATCTGGCTGGCGTCACAGGAGTTGAGCGAGCAGGCAGGGTTATTTGCCCGCCGTGATGTCCTCGCCGAAATATTTAACAGACAGGGCTTTCAGTCGGCCATCACTGCGCATTTTGTTCAGTTCGTCATCAAACTTCTTGCGCAGCTCGTCGCCTTTCTGATCTTTATGGAACGGGAAGCCCACCTGCTCCACCACCAGCGGCTCGCCCACCAGCTTGAACGGCAGGTTGCGCTTATTGATTTCCGCCAGCAGGATCGGGCGGGAGTTGATGTAACCTTCCACACGTTTCGCCAACGCATCGCTCATGGCGCCGTCGCGGGTTTCGTAAGTGCGAATGTTGACGCTGCCGTCGGCAAAGGCTTTTTTCAGGTTGTTGACGTGGTTGGAACCCAGCACGCCCGCCACGGTTTTGCCTTTCAGATCATCCAGCGTATTGATGTTGGCGTTGTCTTTATGCGTAACGATCTGACTGCCGTAATAGCTGTACGGCTGGGAGAAGCTGTATTTCTCCTGACGCGCTGGGGTAATCGCCACCACGTTGGCGATGGTGTCCAGCTTGCTGGCTTCCAGTTGCCCCATCAGGCCGCTGAAATCCGCCGTCACCCACTCGACTTTGTAGTTCAAATCTTTAGCGATGGTTTCCGCCACTTCCACGTCAAAACCAACCAGCTTGTTGTCCTGTTTGAACGAACTCGGGTAGCTCTGCCCGGTGGCGCCGATACGCAGTACCTTCTCGCCGCTGTTCTGAGAATCGCAACCCGCCGCCAGAATGGCCGCAGACAAGGCTAATACAGGGAGGATAATTTTTTTCATAGTCATCGAATAACGCCTCTTAGGGGTGTTTCTTTTCCCAGTGATGATAAAGGTCCTGATCCAGGACTTTTCGCATGTAAATCGTGAGGTGTCCTTTCCCTAAATCCGCCTGGCCGACTTCCTGAAAGCCATATTTCCGGTACATTTCCAGCAACCAGGGATGCTGTTTGGCCGTGCCCAGCGTCACGGCGGGTGCTTTTAACTGGTCTTTCAGCACCGCCTGCTCCAGCCAGTCCAGCATCTGTTTGCCCAGCCCCTGTTGTTTGAAGTCCGGATGGGTGGCGAACCAACCGATGTGCGGTAATCCGTACGGGCCGGGATTCGGCCCCCACGGATAGCGAAGGGTGACAGACGCGGCCAGACGCCCGTCTTTCTCCATCACATACACGCCGTTGCTGCGCAGATGGCGGCGCACCATATCGATGTCCGCATAGGCGGCGTCAAACTTGATGCCCAGTTCGCGCACCGGCGCATAAGCGGCCAGCGCCAGCGCCAAAAATGCCTCATCGTCCGCAGACGTGGCCTGACGAAATACGGTACTCATGGCCTCTCCCGTTACTCGGCCAGCAGACCGGTGCCATCCGCGTACCGGATCACCTCATCAACTTTCTGCGGCGCGCTGCCGACATAGTTCGCCGGATCCAGCCAGGCATCCAGCGTATCCGCCGTCAGGTGCTGCGACAGCACCGGATGCTCCAGCAGCAACGCCTTGAACTCGCGGTTCTGTTCGAACGCCGCCATCGAGCATTCATACACCAGGTGATGTGCCGTCTGTTTGCCGAGCAGTTTGCCGATTTCGAACATCACTTTTTCCGACAGCAGCAGGCCGTTTTGCAAATCCAGATTGGCGCGCATCTGCTTTTCGTTCACCGACATACCACGCAGGATGCCAAGCGCGTTCTGCAACTGCGCCGACAGATAGATGTTGATTTCCGGCAGCGCGATCCACTCCGCGCGCCAGCTCATGGCGTCACGTTCGTGTTCGACTTTCATTGATTCGTGGATCAGGGCGGCGCTCTTAAACAGCGGCGCCGTCAGGCTGGCAAGCCCTTCCAGCGCGGCCGGATTGCGTTTGTGCGGCATGGTAGTAGAGCCGATCTTCCCTTCGGAGAACGGCTCTTCGATTTCGTTGATTTCGGTGCGCATCAGGTTGTACAGCTCGTTGCCGATTTTACCGAGCGTACCGCTGATCAGCACCGCCACCGACGCGTATTCCGAGAAACGGTCGCGGGCGGACTGCCAGCCGATATTTGGGGTATTCAAACCCAGACGGGTCAGGGTATGGCGTTCGATTTCCGGCCCCAGCTCGCCAAAAGAGGCATAGGTGCCGATAGCGCCGTTGATGTTACCTACCAGCACACGCTCACGGATTTCATTCAGGCGTTGCAGGTGACGCACAAACTCGTCCAGCCATACCGCCAGCTTGAAACCAAAGGTGGTCGGCAACGCCTGCATGCCGTGGGTACGGCCGGTCATCAGCGTATGCTGGTGTTTCTTCGCCAGTCGTTTCAGTTCGATAGCCACCAGACGGGTGTCGCGCACCACGATGTCGAACGCCTGACGCAGCTGTAATACCGTGGCGGTATCCACCACATCCTGCGTGGTCACGCCATAATGGATGTACTCGCCGGCTTCGCCGCACTGCCTCTGGATAGCGGCAATGGTCGGCATCAGAGAATGCTTCATGCGCACCGCATCCTGAGCGATCTCTTCAATATTCAGTGCGCTGGCGTTGGCGTGGGAAGCAATAGTGCTGGCCGCGTCCTGCGGGATGACACCCAGATCGCCTTCTGCCAGCGCTAACGCGATTTCCACGTCAACCTGGCGGGTCAGGCGATTCTGCTCTGACCATACGGCGCGCATTTCTGGTGTGCCAAAGTTATTTCCAATAAGAAGAAAATCAATCAGATGTGATGCCATAACTCACTCGTTTACATTGTAATAATGGGGGAAAGAGAGGCGGGTCAAGACGACGCTGTTGTTTGTTGGCGACTATATCACCGGCGATATTCCCGCCTATATACCCGATCGATATAAGATATTCTTTATTGTTTTATGATTTCGTTGGCAATTATTTTCCTGAAAACTATGTAATCAGTCTAACTCCTGATATGCCGTTTGCGATGGCCTGCACCGAATGCGTGCGTCCCCATTACGCCATCTTCGCCGGTAAATCAGGATATGGTCATCGCCCCGGCTGGAAGCGCCGGAAGTAAAAGGATTATTTTTCAATCGATTAAACTTAAAGGACTCACCCCGCACTATCCGTTTTCGGCAATTCTGTCCCTGCCCACGCCAGAGGCGGCGTACTGGCTCAGGAATTGCTTGAATTCATGGGGTTTACT
Source organism: Dickeya dadantii NCPPB 898 (assembly GCF_000406145.1). Classification (NCBI taxonomy): domain Bacteria; kingdom Pseudomonadati; phylum Pseudomonadota; class Gammaproteobacteria; order Enterobacterales; family Pectobacteriaceae; genus Dickeya; species Dickeya dadantii. Next base: position 4,464,046 of record NZ_CM001976.1, read on the forward strand.
GGCTGGAGGCCAACATGGAATCTGTCGTTTTTTCCAGACCGGCAAATGCATCCGCGTCGTTAAGTCATCTGCGCTCATCCAATATTGAAGAGCACGCTGCCGGCATGACCGGCTGGTCATTGCAGTACAATCAACTGACACCGGGGAAATTTTCCGGTCGGTTGACGGTCCTGGAGCTGGAGGGCATTCAGTTCGTCCGGGATCGCGTCAATCTGGCGTTATTCAAAAGCGGCCAGGCCAGAAAAGAGCTGCTGTTCACTTTTCCTCTGCATGCTCCCTGCGCCGATTTTTACTGCGCTGGGCACCAAATCAACCGCCACAGCCTGCTGGTGGCGCCATCCGCTTCGCTGCCGGATCTGCGCGCGCCGGAACACATTGATTTGTTGGCCATCAGCGTGGACGCAGCCTGCTTTACCACCCTGTTCGACGACGCAGATGACCGGGCGTTGAATACGCCGCAGGTATTCCCGCTTAATGACCCTGACAACCTGACCCGCTGGCAAATGCTAAGCGACAGCCTTGACGAAGAAAGCCGGCGCAACGCGACACTGCTGGACTTCACGGCTATCCGTAAAGGGCTGCGCGATACGCTGTTGATTTCCCTGTCGGATATGGTGGGGCATTCGCAGGCGCTGAGGCTAACCGGCAGCGCCAAAAAGCGCATCGTGGACCGGGCGCAGGAGTATATGCTGACCCACTGCGAAAACCCGCCCTCGATTCTGGAGCTGTGCAAACACGCCGGCGCCAGCCGCCGCAAACTTCAGTATTGTTTCCAGGAAACGCTGGGCATCAACCCGGTAAGTTATCTGCGCGTGCTGCGCCTCAATGGAGTACATCGTGACCTGCTAAAGGGCGCACCTTCGGTGCAAGATGTCGCCTACGGCTGGGGATTCTGGCATCTTAGCCGCTTCGCCAACGACTACCGCCGACTGTTTGGCGAACCGCCCTCCGCCACGCTGGCCCGTAGCCGTCACAACTGTGCTAATTTCGGCTAACATTGTTTCATCTTCATTACCTACGCTGACCAACAACAAATACAGCGAAAAGGAATATGAAGATGAATTTTCTCAGCAATATCTCGTCATTTATTCGCAATTTATTAATATTTTCGACACTTTCGACAATAATGACCGGTGTGGCTCAGGCGGCTGAAAACGGCACCCCCACCACGGCCGCCGGCGTGTATGATTTCGGCACCGGTTTCCTGCCGCTCACCACGGATTTCGGCACCTTCGGCTCCCGTATCGCGTTCTATACCGCGCACACCAACCGTGACAACAACGGCAACACGCTCAACGCCCCCTTTTCATTGCAGGTACTATCGATGAGTCTGGCCTGGATGAAAATGACCGACCAGACGCTACTCGGCGGCCGCTATGGTTTCGGCCTGATCCAGCCGTTCTTCAAAATGGATATCGACATGACGGTGCCTACGCCGGCAGGCGGGCTGACGCTGCGCGACAACGTATTCCGCGCAGCGGACCTACAAGTCATACCGTTGATTCTCGGCTGGACGCCCGCCCCCAATCTTGCCATCAATACCCAGTTCCAGATTCAGGCGCCAACCGGCGACTATGACCGCAACCGTCTGGTTTCTCCGGGGCTAAACCACTGGGTTTTCTCTCCCATCATCAACGCCACCTATATTACGTCCAGTGGGTTCGAGGTTTCCTCCAGCCTGGAGGTGGATGTCAACACGCAAAATCATGCCACCGATTACCGCAACGGCGTCGAATACCGCTACGAATATGCGCTGGGGCAACATATCGGTGCCTGGACAGTCGGCGTCGGCGGTTATTACTACAACCAGTTCAGCGACGACAGCAGCCCGACGCTGACACAGGGTATCCGCTCACGGACCTTCGCCTATGGCCCGGCGGTCAGCTATTTCACCCCCAAAGGTCCGGCAATTTGGGTACACGCCTATAAGGAAAACTATTCCCGCAACCGCAGCGAAGGCTACACCCTCGCCTTTCGCATCGCACAAAGCTTCTGACGGAGACGCCATCATGCAGTCAATACTGACTACCCCGGCCGAAGGACGAATTCCGCGCGCCAGCCGCGAAGGGCTAATACTGATCCTCGGCGGCAGCCTGACCATCATGGGTTCGGTGATGATCGCTGCGGTGATGCCGAAGATCGACGCCGAGTTCGGCCCGCGCACACCGGCCGCCGACGTGCTGGTTCCATTGGCTATCACCGGCCCGGCGCTGGCGATGGCGCTGTTTTCCCCGCTGGTCGGCTGGCTGGCCGACCGTTTCGGCCGCAAAAATTTGCTGATTCTGGCTACTGTGCTGTACGCCGTCACCGGTATGCTGCCGGCATTACTGGACGACCTCGGCAGCATCGTACTGAGCCGTCTGGTATTCGGTTGCGCTGAAGCCGCCATCATGACCTGTTGCACCACATTGATTGCCGATTACTGGCACGGCCAGGAGCGAGGGCGCTTCGTCAATCTACAGGTGGTATCCATCGGGATTGTCGGTGCGTTGTTCTTTGTCATCGGCGGAGCACTCGGCGAGCACAGCTGGCGCCTGCCTTTTTATCTGTATCTGCTGCCGCTGTTGCTGGTGCCCGCCATGATCGGCGTGCTGTGGGAACCTCAGGTGAAACCGCGCGCCAGACAAAAACAACCGGAGGCCGGTCAGCCGACGGTGTCCGGTACCCTGCTGGCCAACTACCTGCTGGTGTCTGGCGGTATGGTGCTGGCGTTTGTGGTGCCGGTGCAAACGCCGGCGCTGCTCGTGCAGAAAGGTATCACTTCCAGCACGCTGATCGGGCTGTCCGCCGGACTCGGCCTGCTGGCATCACTTGTCGGTTCGCTGCTGTGGCCCTGGTTTCGCCATCGTGTGGGGATCGCGGGCGTTAATACTTTACTGCTCACGCTGGAAGGAGTCGGCTTATGGCTGCTGGTGCATGCTGGAGATTACCCACAAGTACTGCTGGCGGTGTCCGTGCACGGTATCGGCGTCGGTATGCTGGTCCCCAATACGATGCTGCCGGTCATGAATGCGTTATCCGAGCGGCATCGGGGTAAAGGCCTCGGCGTATTTACCGGTTGTCTGTATATCGGGCAATTCATCAGCCCATTGGTTGTCGCCGTCATAGCGAATGTTGCGCACAACATCCAGGGATCGATCCAATTATTGTCTGTCGCCAGTCTGGCAGGCGCGCTGGCATGGCTGTTCACCGGTCTGAAACGCCAATCCGCCCAGATCGCCAAAGACAAATAACAGCTGATTATAAAAACCAATTAAAAGAGTCAGATACATAAGGAGGCGTTACGTGAAACACATCCATCAGTTACTGGACACACAGGATGGCGTCGGGCTGGCCGGTTTGGTGACATGCGGCGAAGTCAAGCCTGCGGAACTGGTTGAAGCCGTGATTGAACGTCTGGAACAAGTCAACCCCAGCCTCAATGCGGTGGCCGAACCGCTTTACGACAGCGCCCGACACGCCGCCCGCACGATGGAGATCGCTCAGGGCGGCGCGCTGGCAGGCGTTCCTACGCTGGTCAAAGACCTGTTTACCGCGGTGAAAGAAGCAAGAATGACCAACGGTTCGCTGGCACCGGGCGAAACATATCCCGGACTCGACGATGAAATGATGCGGCGCTATCGCAAAGCGGGCATCCTGATTGTCGGTACATCTACGTCGCCGGAGTTTGGTTCTTCCTACACCACCGAATCCACCCGCTTCGGCGCCACCCGTAACCCGTGGAATACGCAACACAGCGCCGGAGGCTCCAGCGGCGGCGCTGGTGCGCTGGTAGCGGCTCGCGTGGTGCCGTTCGCCCACGGCAATGACGGCGGCGGTTCACTGCGGGTGCCGGCATCCTGCTGCGGCGTCTTCGGGCTGAAACCGACCCGGGGGCGAATGCCAAGCGGGCCGCTGGCAGGCGAAGGCTGGGCAGGGATGGGCGCACCCCATGCAGTGACGCTCTCGGTACGCGACAGCGCTGCGCTGCTGGATATCGCGTCAGGGGCCGACGCAGGCGCGCCTTACGCCGCGCCATACCAAAGCGAACCTTTCATGGCGGCGCTGTCACGCCCTGCCCGCACACTGCGTATCGCGCTGGTCGAACATCTCTCCCCCTGGGTTACCAGCGAACAAGCGCTAAGCGCCGTCCGGCACACCGCCAGGCTGTGCGAACGCCTGGGCCACCAGGTCGATGTGGCGACGCTCCCGGTGACGGCGGAAAAATTCTTCAGCGATGCCTTTACCATTATCAGCGTCAACACGCAGGAATACGTCGATCTGCTCGGCCATATGCGGGGAGCGCCGGTCAGGCCGGAAGAACTGGAGCCCAGAACTCGGGTCATGTTACGTGAACGCGGCCGTCAGTCTGGCGTCGAATACGTGGCGGCGGTTAACGCCATGCATGCGCTAGGCCGACAGTTTGCCGGATTCATGCAGGATTATGATCTGATCCTGACGCCGACGCTGACTCGTGAACCGACGCCGATCGGCACACTGGATGCGTTTGACGATCGGCTCACCGTGGACGATATCATTGAAGGCTTCCACCGTTATTGCCCGTTTACCGCGCTATTCAACGCCACCGGACAACCGGCGATGTCAGTGCCGCTTTACTGGACGCCGGGGGGCCTGCCGATCGGCTCTCATTTCGCCGCCCGCTTTGGCGACGAAAACACGCTGCTGGCGCTGGCGGCACAGCTGGAGCAGGCGCAACCCTGGGCTGGCCGGGTGCCGCCGGTCAATGCGTTGTCAACATAACGCCACGTCAAAAGCGCGTTCGGCTGACTGAGGCTTACTGTTATAAAAAAGACCGCCGGAGCGGTCTTTTTTATACACTGCGAACGCCACCGCATTCGCATAATTACGCAAAATAGAACCATGCCGTCGCAATCAATCCGTCTTTGACTTCAAACACCGCGATGCTTTCGATCGGTTCAGGTTCTATGCCGTAAATCTTTTCATGATCAAAAACATGGTTACCCAGCACCGTGCGGGACACCAGCTCGGCTCGCAGCGCCGGGTTATTGAACCGGTGGTCGCGATAGAAGGTTTCCAGCGCGGCTTTTCCCTCCATGGACGAGTTTTCGGATGGCATGCGGTAAGCCCGGAAGTCGTCGTGGAAACAGGCGACAAAAGCGGTCAGGTCATGGGCGTTGTAGGCGGCAAACTGTTTTTCAACCGGATCGATGATTGACATAGCACTCTCCATTTAAATGCAATAATCATGAATAAAAATTCAATTCGACGTAATACACCAGTCAGCGGTGGAAAGCAAATCCGGCGGGAAAAACCATAAAAAAAACGGCAGCCCATTTGGGCTGCCGTTTCTTAAGAATAGGATGGTCGGCGAGAGAGGATTCGAACCTCCGACCCACTGGTCCCAAACCAGTTGCGCTACCAAGCTGCGCTACTCGCCGATCCCGATTTAGAACACGTACATTACTGCTGTTGTTTGTGTGGTGCGAAGAGAGGGACTTGAACCCTCACGTCCGAAGGACACTAACACCTGAAGCTAGCGCGTCTACCAATTCCGCCACCTTCGCCTGTCACAAACTTTAAAATTTGGGGTGGCTAATGGGACTCGAACCCACGACAACTGGAATCACAATCCAGGGCTCTACCAACTGAGCTATAGCCACCATATACCACTGCTTTACTACGTATTCCAGTACTCAACTTACGGGGTAATAAGTACCTCCGCAGCTCCCGCACTCAATTTAATGGTGCGCCCGACAGGATTCGAACCTGAGACCTCTGCCTCCGGAGGGCAGCGCTCTATCCAGCTGAGCTACGGGCGCATAGCGCCGTTGCGGGTGGGGATAGTACGGATTTAATATGGGCCTGTCCAGTGCTTTTTCACAGAAATGATGCGTTTGCTTATGCTTTGCTCATTTGAGCTCAAAACCCGCTTCAATCCACCGTCACCACCCGCCGTTAGCCGCGATTACTCGGCTTCCGTTTGCATTTCCGGCTGTTTTTTACCGAGCCCCAGCACAACGTAAAACAAGCTGACCGCGGCCAGGAAAATACCGCCGACCACCAGCGACATACGCGTGTCCTCATTGATGTACATCCCGACCAGCACGCAGAGCAGAAACGCCATCGTCAGGTAGTTCACCCACGGGAACAGGATCGACTTGAACGGATGGCCAGCGAGCGCCGACTGATGCTGCTGACGGAAACGCAACTGGCTTATCAGCACCACAAACCAGGGAATCATCCCCGGCAGCACGCTGGCGCTGTACACGTACACGAACACTTTTTCCGGATTGGGGATAAGGTAATTCAGCGCCGAACCGGCCACCAGGCACAGGATGGACACCATCACCCCAATAGCCGGCACGCCGCCCGCCGTCACCCGGCCCAGCGCCGCCGGCAACTGACGGTTGTTGGCCAGCGAATAGAGCATACGCCCGCAGCTGTACATGCCGCTATTGCAACCGGACAACGCCGCCGTCAGCACCACGAAGTTGATGATGCCTGCCGCAGCGGTGATACCGATTTTGGCGAAGGTCAGCACAAACGGGCTGCCGGACGTGCCGATCTCATTCCACGGGAAAATGGTCACAATCACGAAAATGGCGCCGACATAGAAAATCAGGATACGCCACAGGATATTGTTGATCGCCCGCTTCAGCGTCACCTGCGGGTTGCGGGCTTCACCAGCGGTAATGCCGACCAGTTCCACCCCCTGATAGGAGGCCACCACCAGACAGAGCGCAAACAGCAGCCCTTTCCAGCCGCCCGCCAGGAAACCGCCATGCTCGGTCAGGTTAACAAAACCGGTGGCTTGGCCGTGGTTGCCGATGCCGAAGAAAATGATGCCGACGCCCACCACAATCATCACCACAATGGTGGTGATCTTGATCATCGAGAACCAGAACTCGATTTCACCATACAGCCGCACCGCCGCCAGATTGGCCGCCGCCACCAGCGCCACGGCGCCGATCGCCGGTATCCACTGCGGCAAGGTCGGGAACCAGTACTGCACATACACGCCGATGGCGGTAATTTCCGAAATGCCGACCGCCATCCACATAAACCAATACCCCCACGCCGTGAGATAGCCGAAGAACGGACTCAGGTAATTGTGGGCGTAAACCGCGAACGAACCGGTCACCGGTTCCAAAAACAGCATTTCCCCCATCGACCGCATGATGAAGAACACAAAAATGCCTGCCACGATATAGGCCAGCAGCACGGACGGCCCGGCCCATTTCAGGGCGCTGGCCGCCCCCATGAACAAGCCCACGCCGATGGTGCCGCCCAGCGCGATAAGCTCGATATGTCGCGCTTCCAGCCCACGGTGGAGCTTGTCTTGTTTTTCTATATTTACCATATAACCTCTGTCTTTAATGGTTCCTTTTTACGCCGGCATCAAAAGCGTTATTGTTTTATACCCGTCATGTTTCACATGGGTATACCGGCTCTCTCCCGGCAAAGCATTACCGCTCCCCGACCGGAAAAACGGCCGAGAAGATACCGCAATGCAAACCGGATTCCTACCCTTCCTGTACCCGGACATGATGAAATAAACAGCGCAGGCAGACCTTGATCACAACGATAAAGCGGTAAAAAAAGTGGTACGACGGGCAGCAAGCGCGAAGCCAGGCCGCCGTCGCCATACCAGCCAGCACCGTATTGAAACGCGCCTAGAGTTTGCCGCCGAAATGCCAGACCAGATAGCGCAACAGTTTGAACTGGCGGCGAAAACGGCTGGGTTGCGTCAGCAAGCGGTACAACCATTCCACCCCGTAACGCCGCCACGCCGGCGGCGCGCGTTTGACCTGCCCGGTAAACACATCGTAAGTACCGCCCACGCCCATATAAAGCGCGGCGGGATACAGCCGACGGCAATCACGCATCAACAACTCCTGCCGCGGCGACCCCAGTGCCACCGTCACCAGTTGCGCGCCACTGTCGCGCACGCGTTCCAATACCGCCTGACGCTGTTCCGGCGCGAAATAACCGTCCTGCGTTCCGACAATGTTGACCTGCCACTGCTCACGCAGCTTGCGCTCGGTTTCCGCCAGCACCGCCGGTTTACCACCGAGCAGAAACACCGGCGTTCCCAACTGCCCGGCGCGCTGCATCAGCGCCTCCCACAGATCGGCGCCGGCGATACGCTGCACCTGAGCGCCCGGATATTTGCGGCGAATGGAACACACCACGCTGATGCCGTCGGCATAGTTGCAATTTCCCTCCTGCAACATCAGTTCACGCAGCGACGCATCGCGGTCGGCGGCCATCACCTTTTCGGCATTAATGGCAATCAGCGTTCCCGGGTGCGGCGAGCCGCCCGCAAACAGCGCCGACACACACTGGTCCATGTCCCGAAAACCCTGCACCGGGATGCCGCGAATGCGGTACTGCGGCTGTGCATCATTCATTCCGTTTCTCCTTGAGATGGCGCGCGGGCGGCAACCGCGCCGGCGCGCAACAACAGCCAGTACAGCAATTTAGCCGCCAGCAGGCAGACAGCGAAAACCAGACAGAAAAACACCACCCGTGAGACAAACGCATCCAGCCCTTCACGCACCAGCACGATCAGGTTAAAAACCGCGCCAAAGCAGAACGCCTGCAACACGGCGGACAGATAGCGGTTTTCCGCCTGCCGCCCATAGTGGTAAAGGCCATCAAACCCTTTGATAAGCAACCCGACCGCGACCGCGCCGGCCGGAATCAGCAGCGGTCCGTCCATGATCAGCAGCGAACCGAGCAAGGTCGGCGATATCGCCAGCCCGGCATGATAATTCAGCACTTCCCAGGTGAAATAGTTGGCGCTGTTAAGCACCAGCGCCGGTCGATCCGGCCACAGCCAGGCGGGAATAAAGACATAGAAATCCCGTACGATGGGCGCCAACCCCTGTAGCGTGATCTGGTCGAGATGTTGCCATAGCATGGCCAGATTTTCCCACGGCGAAAAGGTATCCCGCGTCAGATACAAAAAGGTGTAGAACGCCTCTTCGCCCTGTACGTCCAGACCGTAGCGCTTGAGCGCCAGCCAGAACATCGCCACGATACCGCCGCCGCCCGCCGCCGCCAGCATCCACCAGGCAATCCAACCGCGTTGCAGGCCAATAAACAGAAACAGGGCGAAGGCGATGATGATATTGGCACGGGTGCCGCCCACCAGTAGGTAGGTCAACCCACCAAACGCGACGGTCGTCAGCAGGAAAATCAACCAGGCTCGCCGGGTCTGGTGCAGGAAATACCACATCAGCATGGCGGGAATAAAGAAGTAGAAGAAGCGCTTCAGGGCGACGCCGGCGACGTCGCGAGAGAAAATCTGGCTATAGGAGCTGAGTTTGAACAACAACAGGCCATTGTTGGCAAAGAACACTGCTGCGGTCACCAGCGCCACCAGCGCCAGCAATCCAGCGGTGAGAAGCGCTTCCAGCCGCGTCATGGTCAACGGCAATGGGCGTGATACCGGCGGCGCGGACCGCAGCCGGGTTTTATAACTGACATAATAAATGACGTAAAACGCCGTGGCGGACAGCAGCGCCAGCAGCAGGTTCAGCGGTGAGGCCGTCTCCACCCCGAAGCGAAATGTCAGTAAGGCGGTTAACGGAAAGCCGAAATAGAACGTCAGCAGATACAACAGGGAAAACAACACGTTGAAGTTGAAACGCCAGCGGCGGAATTCACGCCCGCTCAGCCACAGCACCACGCCGCCACCGCCCAGCCAAACCAGCCACAACCCGAAAAACGCCCACTCAGTCATCACAGTCTCCCGCCACCAGTGACAACGCCTGCCGCCACCCTTGTTCATAGCCGGGGCTGAAGAACGCAATCTGCCGGGTATCGATGTGCGCCAGTTGCTCGCGGGCGTCACGCACCATCGCCTGATTCAGCGTCTCCTCGCCAAGCAGCACCGGCAGGCGCTGTTGCGACAAATCAAGCCGGAACGGGTTATGACGACTGATGACGAACGGTACGCCCAGTTGGATCAGCAAACACAGGGTGCCAATCCCCTGCTGGCGGTGAAACAGGAAGTAGCCGAGATCGCAGGTGCGCAGCAACGCCAGATAGTCATCGAACGCCAGTGATTCACGCAACACCCGGCAACGGTCAGCGCCGAACAACGCCAGCCCGTGCTGCGCCACCTGCTCAATGTAGGCATGGTTGCCGGCCGGATACCCCATCGGCACGATCACCCGCGCCTGCACGCCAAACTGACGATGAATGGCATCAAGCGCCGCCAGATGGCGGTTGCTGCGATCGCCGGAGTTGCCGACCAGAATAGTCAGCAGCGCGTCCGGCGCTTTTTCATGTGGACTCGCCGCATGCAGGCTCATGCGGGTGGGGAAATAGAGCAGCGACGTCGCCGCGGCCGGATATCGCCGCCGGAAATAGTCGATGTCGCCGCGGGTGGCGAACACCCGAGCGACCCGCCGCTGCGCCAGCCGTCGCAGACGGTAAAACCAGCGGTATCTCCAGCCGCGGGCTTCCTCATACAGGTCCGCGCCCCAGATGTGCCAGTACGCCTGCGTCGTGCTGATACCGCCGCACAGCAACGCCAGCCACAGCCAGGGGTTAAACTGGCCGTGAAAAAAGAAACGGACCGATCGATCTTCACGCGCCTGCACCACCACGGCACGCGCCAGTGCTTTCTGGTCAGCGAAACGCGCTATCTGCAACGCCGGATAGGCATGCCCGGAGAGTTCAGCCGCCGAGACGACCATAAACCGCCGTACCTGATGCGACGGCAGCGACGGCGCCAGCGTATCATTAAAGAAACGCAGCACCGTCTGATTATGGTGGGGAATATCCGCCCCCAGAACGTGAATAAGTGTGGTCATGCTCGCCTGCAGTACAGAATGAAAACGCCGCAACACAGCAGAAAATAGACCGCATAGGTTGCCAGATACGCCTGCGACGCGCCCAGCGCGCCATGCAATGGAATCAGCCAGCGGGAAAATCCGGTCAGCAGCAGAAACTGGCCGAGCTCAGCCAGCAAATAGAAGCGCAGCGAGGCTCTGGCAACCACCAGGTAACCAAAAACGTAAGCGCCTACTTTCAATACATCGCCTGCCAGCTGCCAGGCAAACAGGTCACGCATGGCCGAAAACGCGCTGGAAAACAGTAAGCGGATCGCCACATCGCGCCACAGCCAGATAGCTACGCCTACCGCGGTAGCCACCGGCAACACAAACCGCAACGCGCTGAGAATCTCACGCCGGACCGCGCGTTTATCCTGCAGGCGCGCCAACGCAGGCAGCAAATAAACCGTGAATGACGCGGTAATGAATTGCAGCCAGGCATCAGAAATGGTGGTGACCCCCTGCCACACCCCCACTTCCTGCCAGGAGTAATGGGTCGCCAGCAGATTTCGCATCATCACGTAACCCACCGGCAGCGTTACGGCGGTGATCAACGTCATCAGACTAAAACGGGTTAACTGACCGGCCAGCGGCCACGACCAATCAGGTGTGAGCGCTTGCAAACCTAATGGCGTTCGCCGGAACAACAGTATCAGCGCGGGCACGCACGTCAGCGCCGGCATCAGCGCCAATCCCACCAACGCGCCGGTATACGCCCCAAGCCACACGCTGACGCCGTACGCCACCGCCCCCAGCAGACTGCCGGCCATAACGGCCAGCGCGTTGCCCCGTGCATCCTGATAACCTTTCAGAATAGCCAGCAGCAGGCTGGCGCCCGCGATGCCCAGTTGCAGCCAGGCCAGCGCACGGATGGCAGGCTGGTAGGCGTCATCACCGAACAGCAGGCGCGACAGCGGCGCAGCCAGCAGCCACAACGCCAGCGTCAACAGCAGCGAGCAACCCATCGACAGCGATACCGCCGTCCCCAGCAACGGGCCGGGGCGGTTGGCATCGGGCGGGGCGGCGGCCACCGCGCGGGTTACGCCGTTGGCGATGCCCGCGCCGGCCATTACGCCCAGTACGGTGATCAACTGACGGTAGTTCCCGGCCAGCCCGACGCCTTCCGGGCCGAACGTCACCGCCAGCAGTTTGATGACCGCCAGCCCCGCGCCGATTTTGACCAGCGTGGAGGCAGCCGTCCATAACGAGGCGCGCGCCAGCGACATCAGGAAAAGAAACTCAGCGCCGAATTGATGACGGTACGCTGATCAAGGTCAGACAGGTTGTAGAACAGCGGCAGACGCACCAACCGTTCGCTTTCCCGCGTGGTATGACGGTCTTCACCGACAAAACGGCCAAACTGCCGGCCAGCCGGGCTGGAATGCAATGGAATATAGTGGAACACCGTCAGGATCTCCGCTTCTTTCATATGGCTGATGAACGCTGAACGTTCCGCTTCATTTCGCAGGCGCAGGAAAAACAGGTGGCCATTGTGGCGACAGTCCGCCGGGATCACCGGCAACGTCACCCGGCCTGCCGCCGCCAGCGGCGCGAACGCGCGCGCATAGTGTTGCCATAACATCAGGCGCCGCTCATGAATGCGCTGCGCCGCTTCCAGTTGCCCCCACAGATAAGCGGCCTGAATATCCGCCATCAGATAACTGGAGCCGATGTCGCGCCAGGTATATTTATCCGCCTGCCCACGAAAGAACTGGCTACGGTTGGTGCCTTTCTCGCGGATAATCTCGGCCCGCTCCGCCAGCTCGGGGGCGTTGATCAGCGTAGCGCCGCCTTCACCGCCCGCGGTGTAATTCTTGGTTTCGTGGAAACTGAAACAACCGATATGGCCGATGGCGCCCAGCGGCCGCTCCTGATAGCGCGACATCATCCCCTGCGCCGCATCTTCCACCACAAACAACCCGTGTTGCTGCGCCAGCGCCATGACGGCGTTCATGTCGCAGCCCACCCCGGCGTAATGCACCACCACAATCGCGCGGGTCTTGTTCGTAATCGCGGCTTCGATGCGGTTTTCGTCAAGATTGAGGGTATCCGGCCGGATGTCGACAAACACGATGGTAGCGCCGCGCAGCACGAAAGCGTTGGCGGTGGAGACAAAGGTGTAGCTCGGCATGATGACTTCGTCGCCGGGCTGGATGTTCAGCAACAACGCCGCCATTTCCAGCGACGCGGTGCAGGAAGGCGTCAGCAGTACCTTGCAACTGCCCGAATAACGTTCCAGCCACTGCTGACAGCGACGGGTAAAAGCGCCGTCGCCGCTGAGCTTGCCGCTGCGCATCGCAGCCTGCATATATTCCAGTTCTGATCCCACCACCGGCGGCGAGTTAAAAGGAATCATGTCGTCACCTGCAGAATCATCATCGGTAGAGCCATTATCGATAAACCATTATCGATAAAACCAGTAGGCCGTGCTCTCCACCCGCGCGCCGCTGCGCAGGTAGAGGCGTAACGCCGCCAGATTGCTGGTCTGGGTCGCCACCGTCAACCGGCGAATGCCGCGCTGCTGACACCAGACCCGCGCCACCTGCATCAGCCGCTGACCAATCCCTTGCCCGGTCATACCCGGCCAGGCGGACAACACGCCGATACGCGCGGTGCTGGGCGACGTCTGGCGCAACGTAACAAACCCCTGCAACGGCAAGCCCTGACCGCCCATCACCAGACAGGCATCGTCAAAGGTGCCATACACCGCTTTTTCCACCCAACGCGCATAAAAACGGCCACAATCGTCCGGGCCATACCACGGTGCCCGGAACCGGCTCAGCACAAAACTTTTTGTCGCCGCCGCGCACAGCGCCGGAATATCCCCTGCCTCCGCCTCCCGCACGCCAACGGCGAACATGGCCCGGGCGACAGGCACGACCGGCATACTGAAATCCATCTCGCCTTCCGCCAGCCGAAACCCCAGCGCCGATAGCGCATCCGCCGTCGCCAGATCGTTGGCCGCCAGCTTAGCCTGGCATAACTCATAGCGATCCAGATCGGCGAGGGTTAACGGCGGTGCGGTCTCCTGAAAACTCAACCGCCCGCTGATACGCTGAAAAAAATCGCTTTCCCAGACCAGAGGTTCAATCTCAGCACGAACAGGCATAGGTCACTCCGGTTAACGCAGAATCCACAGCCGTCACCACGTCGCCTTCACCGCCAGACGCCTTTGGTGTCCACCACCCAACGTTGCGCCACCTGTTCAGGGGCAATCGCCCTGAACTGCCGGTGATCCACCAGCAAAACCAGGACGTCCGCTTCACTCAGCGCCCGATCGATATTCACCAGCCCGGCTTTTTCCTGCAAGCCAGGCGGTAACTGCCGGATATGAGGCTCGACCACCCAGGTCGTCCCGGCATGCCATTCGGCAATCTGCCCGGCGATCGCCAGCGCCGGACTCTCGCGAAGATCTTCCACATCGGGCTTGAACGCCAGCCCCAGACAGGCGATGCGCAGATCGCAGGCCCGTTGGTTTCCCTGCGCCAGCGCCTCCGCCACCATGACTTTCACCTGCTCCACCACCCAGCGGGGCTTGGCGTCATTCACCTCGCGGGCGGTGCGAATCAGACGCGCCTGCTGCGGATGCTGCGATACGATAAACCAGGGATCGACCGCGATGCAGTGACCGCCCACGCCCGGCCCCGGTTGTAAAATATTGACGCGCGGATGGCGATTAGCCAGGCGAATCAGCGCCCACACATCGATCTGCTGTTCGGCGCAAATCAGCGACAGCTCATTGGCGAACGCGATATTGACGTCCCTGAAGCTGTTTTCCGTCAGTTTGCACATTTCAGCGGTTCGCGAGTCCGTCATCGCACACTCGCCGTCGAGCAGGAACAGGCGATACAACTCGCTGGCCCGCGCCGAGCAACGCGGCGTCATCCCGCCAATCACCCGATCCTGGCTGAGCAGTTCTTCCATAATGCGGCCGGGCAACACCCGTTCCGGGCAATAGGCAATGCGGATATCCGATGCCTCGCCGGCCTGCTGGGGAAAGCTCAGATCCGGCCGCGCCTGCGCCAGCCAGCGCGCCATCTGCTCGGTGGTACCGACCGGCGACGTCGACTCCAGAATCACCAGATCCCCCGGTTTCAGCACCGGCGCCAGCGACAGGGCGGCGGCTTCCACAAACGAGACATCAGGCCGATGGTCCGCTTTTAACGGGGTCGGCACCGCGATAAGAAAGGCCTGCGCCGATACCGGCCGACTGCCGGCCTGCAAATATCCTTGCGCCACCGCCGCCTGCACCGCCTGCGCCAGTCCCGGCTCCGCAATATGAGTATGGCCCCGGTTGATGCTCTCCACCACGTGCGGGTTCACATCCACACCAAAAACAGACTGTTGCCGCGAGGCCAACAGCGTAGCGGTCGGTAGGCCGATATACCCGAGACCCAGCACACAAATGCGATTAAAACTCATGCGGTCACCCGGTGTTGTTTCAAAACGGAGAGAATTCGTTGGCTGGCCAAGCCGTCGCCATAAGGGTTATGCGCATAGCTCATCGCCTGATAAACGGCAGCATCCGCCAGCAGTTGGGAAACCTCGCGGATAATCGTCACGGTATCGGTGCCCACCAGCCGGACGGTGCCGGCGGCCAACGCTTCCGGCCTTTCGGTGGTCTCCCGCATCACCAGCACCGGTTTTCCGAGCGAAGGCGCTTCTTCCTGAATCCCTCCCGAATCCGTCAGGATCAGCCAGGCGCGATTCATCAGGTAGACGAAAGGCAAATAGTCCTGCGGCGCGATCAGAAACACGTTATCGATACCGCTGAGAATACGTTGCACCGGCTCCAGTACGTTGGGGTTGCGGTGTACCGGATAAACGATCTGAATATCCGGATGATGGCGGGCGAGCGCCGCCAGCGCGTGACAAATTCGCTCCATCCCTTCGCCAAAGCTTTCCCGCCGATGGCTGGTAACCAGAATCATTTTCCGCTCCGGCTCCAGAAAGGCGTACTTTTCCTGCAACTGGTCACGCAATGCCGCGTCGCGGGCGATCAGATCCCGCACCCAGAATAAAGCGTCAATCACCGAATTGCCCGTCACCCAGATGCGGGACGGCGGGACCTGCTCCCGGCGCAAATTCTGCCGCGCGGTGATCGTCGGCGCAAAATGATAGGTCGCCAGACGACCGGTCAGCAGGCGATTAGCTTCTTCCGGCCACGGAGCCGTCAGATTACCGGTGCGCAGGCCGGCTTCGATATGCGCGACCGGAATACGATGGTAAAACGCCGCCAGGCTGGTCATCAGAGTCGTGGTGGTATCGCCGTGCACCAGCATTAGGTCAGGCTGGAACTGGGTCAACACCGGCCCCAGCCCAGAGAGGATACGGGCGGAAATCTCCACCAGCCCCTGATCCGGCTGCATAACATTGAGATCGTAGTCCGGCACAATCTCAAACAGGCGCAGTACCTGATCAAGCATGTCGCGGTGCTGCGCCGTCACACAGACTTTGGATTCAAAGAAAGCATCCTGAGCCATCGCCCGTATCACCGGCGCCATTTTTATCGCTTCAGGGCGAGTGCCAAAAACCGTCAATACTTTCACTGATGACTCTCTTTATTCCGGCTTGCCGCCACGGTAACCCATTCATTCATATCAATACTGTACTGTCTGTGCCAATCATCCCC
The DNA here is from genome assembly GCF_000406145.1 of Dickeya dadantii NCPPB 898. Lineage (NCBI taxonomy): Bacteria > Pseudomonadati > Pseudomonadota > Gammaproteobacteria > Enterobacterales > Pectobacteriaceae > Dickeya > Dickeya dadantii. The sequence goes on from NZ_CM001976.1 coordinate 4,480,486, forward strand.
CACTTAGCGGGAACGCCGCGCCAGCGCCAGCCCGGCGCCGACCAACAGGCCGATGCTGCCCCACATCAACAGTAGAAAACCGCGCCGTGGGCTGTCGCGCTGCACCGGCTCTTCCGGTGTATGCAGATAGCGGTAAGTCTGGAACCGGTCCGCCAGCGCAGGCCCGTTTTCAAGCATCGCCAGCGCCGCCCGTCGCGGCTCGTAATCGGCGTCGAACGTCGGCCCGCTGGCCTTCAGCATGTCCAGACTCGCCTGCAATTGCGCGCTGCCCTGTAAAAACCATTCCGAATCGGGCAGCGGCGGCGACGCCTCGTTTTTCGGTTGTACGATCCCTTGCTGGCGCGCAATAGCCAGCGCCTGCGTCAAACGCTGTAGCGTCCGGTCATAGACGGCTCGCGCCGCCGTATCCTCGCGTTGCAGCCAGGCGCGTTCAAACCGGACGCGCGCCGCCAAGCTTCCGGCCAGACTCTGATTCAGATGATTGACGGCCCGCTGGTTGGCGAACTGCACATATTGCCGCAACAGATTGCTGGCGTCTTGCGCGTTATCAGCGCCCAATTTGAGGGTATCGTTGGTTTTTTTGGCATCATCGCGCGGCATAAACTGAATATCGTTGATCAGCGCATCCAGCAGAACGGCATCCGCCTTGTCATCGCCTTTCTGGCGCGCGCGGTAATAAGCAGACTGCAGCCAGAATTCACGCCGGGTATCGTAGGCGGCGGCCTGCATCGTGAATTCGGTGTAGGCATCCGCCATAATGGCGCTGCCGTCCGGTATCGCCGCCGTCGGCGCATCCAGCGAACGCAGCCACTGCTGCTGGTCGAAGAATGTCGACAGCATGGCGGCCGTTGGTTTATCGGTTACCGCGGTGGTGCGCCATACCGGCTGCGCCAGCCAGGAATACATCAGCGCCAGCAGCGCAAACAGCGCCGCCGAGCCGACAATCCACATCTTGCCTTGCCACAGCGCCCGGCAGAGCCGGCGAATATCCAGCTCATTATCCGGCGACATCGGCTGAGGGGAGGTTTCCGGTTTCATTGCGCTCCCTGATTCGGTTTATTCACAATTCGGCCCACTCACAATTCAATTCGGTTTACTCGCCATTCGTTTTACTCGCAATAACGACGACTTCGCCAATAACGCAGAATACGCCGGACGGCTCGCGCCACCCGCCACGCCCGCTTGATGCAGTAGCCATAGCCGCCGAACGCCAGCAAAAACAGCGCCAGCATCACATACTCGGGCACCGCCAGCCATTCGCCGGCTATCCCCACCGCCGCCAGCAGCACGGCGGCCAGTGTAATCAGCAGACAAGCCTGACGGGAGGTCAGTCCCGCCCGCATCAGCAGATGATGGATATGCTGGCGATCCGGCGAGAACAGACCCGTGCCTTTACGCAACCGACGATAGACGATCGCCACCATATCCATCAGCGGAATAGCGATAACCCACAGCGCCGTCACCGGCCTGATGGCATTATCCGCGCCTTGAGAGCTCTGCAACAGCAGCCAGATCGCGGTAAAGCCGATCATGGTGCTGCCCGCATCCCCCATAAACACTTTATAACGTCGGCCCATGAGCTCAAGATTCAACAAAATGTACGGCAAGATGGCGGCAATCATGGCAAAACTCCACAACGCCAGCGCAAAACTACCGTGGTGATACAGCAGGATGCCCAATCCAGCGAACAACACGCAGGACAACCCGCCCAGCAAACCGTCAATGCCGTCCACCATGTTAAAAGCGTTAATGGCCGTCCACACCACAAACAGCGTCATGAGATAACGTACCGGCCCCAACCCGATATCCCAAAGCGGCCCCAGAATATACCCCAGACGCTGTAGCAGGATGCCGGCCAGCGCCATCATCAGGATAGCCACGGCCGCCTGTACCGCTGCCCGCACGCCGATGCTGATATCAAAGCGATCGTCCAGCACGCCAATCAGCACCAGCATACCCGCACACATCAGGTAGATCGGGAAATGGGGAATCGGTTCGGAAATGAGAACAGGCAGCAGGCAGACGCCAATGTAGACAGAAATACCGCCAACCAGCGGTACCGCGCCATGATGACGTTTGCGATAGTTTGGCCGATCAACCAGACCGGTTTTTCTCGCCACGCTGCGCGCCAGCAACAGAGAAAAGAAAGAGCACAAAAATACGGCGACTAATTGAGCACTCATCATGATTTATTCACGCTTAACAGTGCCAGAGAATACTACCGGGAATCACACCAGCCGGTGCTAATTTACCAAATTTTTCAGAAAGTTCCTGCGCGTTCGGGTAACAAAACATGATGTTGTCCGGCTCCCGACATCGCCGAAGATCAACAGCGCAGAATACAACGTACGAAACAGAAAAAAAAACGCCACGATGTCGTGGCGTTTTCTTTAGAGACTCAACCGGTTACGACCGTTTCATCATATCGAAGAATTCGTCGTTGGTTTTGGTCATCGCCAGTTTGTTGATCAGGAACTCCATCGCATCGATCTCGCCCATCGGGTGGATGATCTTGCGCAGGATCCACATTTTCTGCAGTTCCTCGGAGGTGGTCAACAGCTCTTCCTTACGGGTACCGGAACGGTTGTAGTCGATGGCCGGGAACACGCGCTTCTCGGCAATCTTACGAGACAGGTGCAGTTCCATGTTACCGGTGCCCTTGAACTCTTCGTAAATCACTTCGTCCATCTTCGAACCGGTATCGATCAAGGCCGTGGCGATGATCGTCAGGCTGCCGCCTTCTTCAACGTTACGGGCCGCGCCGAAGAAGCGTTTCGGACGGTGCAGGGCATTGGCGTCGACACCACCGGTCAGCACCTTGCCGGAGGCCGGCACCACGGTGTTGTAAGCACGCGCCAGACGGGTGATGGAGTCCAGCAGGATAATTACGTCTTTTTTGTGCTCGACCAGACGCTTGGCTTTCTCGATCACCATTTCGGCGACCTGAACGTGACGGGAGGCCGGTTCGTCGAAGGTCGACGCCACCACTTCCCCTTTCACCAGACGCTGCATTTCCGTCACTTCTTCCGGACGTTCGTCAATCAGCAGCACCATCAGCACGCAGTCAGGGTGATTGTAAGCGATGCTCTGAGCGATGTTCTGCAGCAGCATGGTCTTACCGGCTTTCGGCGGCGCCACGATCAAGCCACGCTGACCGCGGCCGATCGGCGAGGCCAGATCCAGTACGCGAGCCGTCAGGTCTTCGGTGGAACCGTTGCCGCGTTCCATACGCAGACGTGAATTGGCGTGCAGCGGCGTCAGGTTTTCAAACAGGATTTTGCTGCGGGCGTTTTCCGGCTTGTCGTAGTTGACTTCATTAACCTTCAACAGCGCGAAATAGCGTTCACCTTCTTTCGGCGGACGAATCTTACCGGAAATGGTGTCGCCAGTGCGGAGGTTGAAGCGGCGGATTTGGCTGGGAGAAACGTAGATGTCATCAGGGCCGGCGAGGTAGGAGCTGTCTGCGGAGCGGAGGAAACCAAAACCATCCTGCAATATTTCCAGCACGCCATCGCCAAAGATGTCTTCACCACTTTTCGCGTGCTGCTTGAGGATAGCGAAAATAATATCCTGTTTACGCATGCGAGCCAGATTCTCCAGCCCCATATTTTCGCCAAGAGTAATTAACTCAGACACTGGCGTATTTTTTAATTCGGTAAGATTCATAATGGTGGGTTCTTAAACTCGGGGTAAATCTCGAACTATTAACGTGAATGGTATGGCAGGAACATCCATGCCGCTTAACAGCCTTCAATCACCAGAGATCCGTGTTGCTCAGGCTGAATCGCGCTGACTCTACGCATACACACGGCAAGAGATCGAAGACACCGTAAAACTAAATTAATGTAAAACTATCAGATTGCCGGCCCGGAGACATACTAACGTGCTGTTAATGTAATGATTTCCGATCCTGACACGGGATAAAGCTTTAGATTCTAACTTCAGGCTCAAGCCTAAGGGCTCAAACTATAAGGTAAGTACGATATGCAGTATTGACGAATCTAGCACGCTTCCCGGTGGGCGTCCAGCGGTCAGAATGAGAAAATCTCATCGTACGCTGTCGCCCGGGAACAGAGTGTGTGACAGATTACAGATTGGCGTTCAGGAACTCTTTCAACTGGCCTTTGGACAGCGCGCCCACTTTGGTGGCGGCGACTTCGCCATTCTTGAACAGCAGCAGAGTCGGGATACCGCGGATGCCGTATTTCGGCGCAGTAGCCGGGTTTTCATCAATGTTGAGCTTGGCGACCGTCAGTTTACCGTCGAACTCATCGGCGATCTCATCCAGAATCGGAGCAATCATTTTACAGGGACCACACCAGTCAGCCCAGAAATCAACCAGTGTCACATGTTCAGACTGCAATACGTCCGCCTCGAAACTGTCGTCTGTCAGATGAATAATTTTATCGCTCATGTTTTACTCCGCAGGATTATCTCTACCCAGTTGGTGTAGCATTAACCAACTATTAGGTTGACTTTATTTCACTGGATACGCTTTCGTAAAGCAATAGTTAACTGATATTCTACCACGCTATGAGCAAAACACACTTAACCGAACAGAAGTTTTCCGACTTCGCACTGCATCCGCAGGTTATTGAAGCTCTTGAAAATAAAGGCTTTCATAACTGTACGCCCATTCAGGCGCTGGCGTTGCCGCTGACGCTGTCAGGGCGTGACGTGGCGGGCCAGGCGCAAACAGGAACAGGCAAGACGCTGGCGTTTCTGGCGTCTACATTTCATTATTTGCTGACTCACCCCGCTCCCGCCGAACGTCAGACCAATCAACCTCGCGCCCTGATCATGGCGCCGACCCGTGAGCTGGCGGTGCAGATCCATACCGATGCCGAAGCGCTGGCGAAGGCGACCGGTCTGCGGTTGGGGCTGGCTTACGGCGGCGACGGCTACGACAAACAGCTAAAAGTGCTGGAAGACGGCGTCGATATTCTGATCGGCACCACCGGTCGTTTAATCGATTACACCAAGCAAAACCACGTTAATATGGGCGCCATTCAGGTCGTGGTGCTGGATGAGGCCGATCGCATGTACGATCTCGGCTTTATCAAGGATATTCGCTGGTTGTTCCGCCGCATGCCGTCGGCCAATCAGCGTCTGAACATGCTGTTCTCCGCCACCTTATCCTACCGCGTGCGTGAACTGGCGTTCGAACAGATGAACAACGCCGAATACGTCGAAGTGGAACCGGAGCAGAAAACCGGTCACCGCATCAAGGAAGAACTGTTTTACCCTTCCAATGAAGAGAAGATGCGTCTGCTGCAAACGCTTATCGAGGAAGAGTGGCCGGATCGCTGCATCATCTTCGCCAACACCAAGCACCGCTGTGAAGATATCTGGGGTCATCTGGCCTCCGACGGTCATCGCGTCGGCCTGCTGACCGGCGACGTGGCGCAGAAAAAACGGCTACGCATTCTGGAAGATTTCACCCAGGGTAACCTGGATATTCTGGTGGCGACCGATGTGGCGGCACGTGGTCTACACATTCCGGCCGTGACCCACGTATTCAACTACGACCTGCCTGACGATTGCGAAGATTACGTACACCGTATCGGCCGTACCGGTCGCGCGGGCGCCAGCGGCTGCTCCATCAGTCTGGCCTGTGAAGAATACGCGTTGAATTTGCCGGCCATTGAAGACTACATCGGCCATCGTATTCCGGTGAGCAAATACAGCAGTGAAGCCCTGCTGACCGAACTGCCGGAGCCGAAGCGACTGAGTCGTCCGCGCTCTGCCGGCGGCCCGCGTCGCCCAGGCGCGCCTCGCCGCAGCGGCGCACCCCGTAACAACCGTAAACGACCGGGTTGAGTTGCTGATGCCGAGCTCTTCTTCTCTTTATGCCGCGATCGATTTAGGGTCTAACAGCTTTCACATGCTGGTCGTGCGTGAAGTGGCCGGCAGCGTACAGACACTGGCGCGCATCAAGCGTAAAGTCCGGCTGGCGGCCGGGCTGGATGCCAACAACCGCCTTTCGCCGGAAGCGATGCAGCGCGGTTGGCAATGTCTGGCGCTGTTTTCCGAACGGTTGCAGGATATCCCGCCCCAGCAGGTACGCGTCGTCGCAACGGCTACGCTAAGACTGGCGACCAACGCTGACGAATTCCTTGAACGAGCCCGGCAAATTCTGGGTCTGCCGATTCAGGTCATCAGCGGCGAAGAAGAAGCACGGCTTATCTATCAGGGCGTCGCCCATACCACCGGCGGGCCGGAACAACGGCTGGTGGTGGATATCGGCGGCGGCAGCACCGAGCTGGCGACCGGCACCGGCGCCCACCATACCCAACTATTCAGCCTGCCAATGGGTTGCGTCACCTGGCTGGAGCGTTATTTTACCGACCGCGATCTGACTCAGGCGCATTTTGATCGCGCCGAACAGGCCGCCCGCGAGATGCTGCGTCCGGTGAAAGATATCCTGCGCCAGCAAGGCTGGCAGGTTTGCGTCGGCGCATCCGGTACGGTGCAGGCGCTGCAGGAGATCATGGTGGCGCAGGGGATGGATGAATACATCACCCTCGGCAAACTGCGTCAGTTGAAACAGCGCGCGATTCAGTGCAGCAAGCTGGAAGAGCTGGAAATTGAAGGCCTGACGCTGGAGCGGGCGCTGGTATTTCCCAGCGGGCTGTCGATTCTGCTGGCTGTCTTTCAGGAGCTGGAGATCGACTCCATGACGCTGGCGGGCGGCGCGCTGCGGGAAGGGCTGGTCTACGGCATGCTGCATCTGCCGATTGAGCAGGACATCCGCTACCGCACGCTGCAAAACCTGCAGCGCCGCTATCTGCTGGATAGCGAACAGGCCCTGCGGGTCAGGCTGCTGGCGGACAACTTTCTGCAGCAGGTGGCGCGCGACTGGCAGCTGGACGGTCGATGTCGAGAGTTACTGGGCAGCGCCTGTCTGATTCATGAAATCGGCCTGAGCGTCGATTTTCGCCAGGCGCCGTTGCATGCGGCCTATCTGGTCCGCAACAGCGACCTGCCCGGTTTCACGCCCGCTCAGAAAAAATTGCTGGCGACACTCCTGCAAAACCAGAGCAACACTATCGACCCTATCCCGCTAACCCAACAAAACGCCCTGCCGGTCAATCTGGCGCAGCGGCTTTGCCGCCTGCTGCGTCTGGCGATCATCTTTGCCAGTCGCCGCCGCGACGACACGCTGCCGGCGGTCAGACTACGGGTGGAAGGAGAAAGCCTGCGTGTCATTCTGCCCGCCGGCTGGCTCGACCGACACCCGTTGAGAACCGAAACCCTGTCGCAGGAAAGCCTGTGGCAGAGCTATGTTCACTGGCCGCTCATCATCGAAGAACACACGGTCTGACGCAAAAAACTGCCTGACATAAAAGGCTACCCAGAGCAAAAGAGGGTAACAATTGGTTACCCTTCCCTCTCATCCCGTGGCCTATCCTTTGGGCTGTTCCAAAAAATAAAGAAATCTTATACCTATTTTTATAAAACGTGATTTCTTAAAAATTCGCACATCATCCCGGATGGAATGCTAACCAACCGATTGATTTCGAAAAAATTTAAGGAAAACAGATGAAAGCCATTAGACTTTCTCAGTGCCATGCCCTGGCGCTGACCGCAACTGTATGCTTGTTCACCAGCCAGGCGCTGGCGATGCCAACAAACGAGCAAACCCCGCCAGCCTTACAGGCGCTTACCCCCTCCCTCGATAACCACAGCGTGGTGTTGGTTTGGAAGGCGCCAGAAGACACATCCGATATTATCGATTATCAAATTTACCAGGATAATCAGTTTGTTGGACTCGCCAGTCAGAATAGCAATCAGCACTCGCCAGCCCAACCCTACATCAACATGTTTTATAAAAACGACACCGGTAATTTCCAACACCGAATCGTGATACAAAGCGCGAAGATCGACGGTCTGCAACCCAGCACCGATTACCACTTCACCGTGCGTGCAGTGTATACCGACAGCAGCGTTACCGCTGATAGCAACACGGTGGACATCACCACCACTGCGGTTCCCCAAACCATCGACATTACCCGGTATGGCGCTAAAGGCGACGGTACCACGCTCAATACCAGCGCGATCCAGAAAGCCATTAATGCCTGTCCTTCCGGCTGCCAGGTCAATGTTCCAGCAGGGGTATTCAAAACCGGTGCGTTGTGGCTGAAAAGCAACATGACACTGAATTTGTCACCGGGTGCAACCTTGCTTGGTTCGGAAAACGCCGCAGATTATCCAGGGGGTTACACCATTGGCAAAAGCTCAACAGATATGCGCCCAGCCTCGCTGCTGAACGTCACCGATAAAACCAGCTCTAAAGGCGGGGTCTTCCAGAATATCCGCATTACCGGCAAAGGGGCTATAGACGGCAGCGGCTGGAAACGCAGCGCCGATGGCCAGGATGAGCTGGGCAACAAACTGCCTCAGTACGTAAAGAGTACCAACGCCAACGTCAATAATGACGGCATTTTGGCGAAAAATCAGGTAGCGGCGGCGCGGGCGAAAGGCATTGACCTCAAAACCGCTTACAGCCAGTATCGTTCCAGCCTGATCACCCTGCGCGGTGCCAACAACGTTTACATCGCCGATATCACTATCCGTAATCCGGCCGATCACGGCATCGTGTTCATGAAAAGCCAGAACGTGATCGAGAACGGTGTCATTCACCAGACCTTTGATGCCAACAATGGTGATGGCGTAGAGTTCAGCAACAGTCAAGATATCACGGTATTGAATAGCGTGTTCGATACCGGGGATGACTGCATCAATTTCGCGGCGGGCTTGGGGCAGGAAGGCCAAAAACAAAGTCCGACCCAGAACGCCTCGCTGTTCAATAACTACTTCAGCCGCGGTCACGGCGCCATTGTTATGGGTAGCCATACCGCTGCCACTATCGCCAATATATTGGCGGAAAACAACGTGATGAATAAAACGGATATCGGCCTGCGCGCCAAGAGCTCGCCAGATATCGGCGGCGGAGCGCACCACGTGATATTCCGCAACAACGCGATGGCAAATCTGGCGATGCAGGCGGTTTTCGTCACGTTGAATTACGTGGACGTCAATGGCAGCGGTGTATATACCCCGGCCGACGTACCTGCCCATTTTTACGACTTTACCGTCAAAAATATCACAGTGCTGAATAGCGCTGGCATAAGTCCGTCGATTCAGATAGAGGGCAATAGCAACAAACAGGTCTGGAACAGCAATTTTAATTTCTGCGACATGAAGCTCAGCGGCATCATGCCGGCATCCGTCAGCGATCTGGAGGATAGCGAGTTCAATAATATCGCTTTCAGTGATTTGCGCGGCGGCACCTCCCCCTGGAAATTCGGCGCAGTTAAAAACGTCACGGTGGATGGGAAAGTCGTTAGCCCAAACCCTTGAATGTTAGACGTATAACCTAATCGCTATTAGCTTGATCACTATCCACCCGATCAACTACACCGGGCAGGCAAGCTCGGCACTTTTTCGCCGTTATCCGGACCCGGCTTCCGTTAGCGGCGATGGCAAGAGAAACACCGTCGTACCAACGCCTGTGATTAAGTTATGCCTGCTGCAACCTATCATCGAAGAACACGCCACCTGACGGCAAAAAGGGGTAACAATTGCTTACCCCTTTCTTTATCTCACTGTCTATTATTTGCCCAATTCCTTAAATAGGAATGCAATGCTCATTTTTATAAAACACAGTTTCTTAAAAATGCGTATCTCTCTGAATGAAACACTCATCAGCTACTTAATTTCGAGAAAATAAGGAAAACAGATGAAAGCCATGAGATTTTCGCAGCACCACGCCCTGGTGTTGATAACGTCGGTGTATCTGTTCAGCAATCAGGTTCAGGCTATACCGACAAGTGAGCGAACATCGCCAGCCTTACAGGCGGTTGCACCGTCCCTCGATGACCACAGCGTGGTATTAGTCTGGCATGCGCCAGAAGATACATCCGCTATCGCCGATTACCAAATTTACCAAAATGGTCAGCCCATCGGACTCGCCAGCCAGAATAACGACCTGCACTCGCCAGCCAAACCGTACATTAGTGCGTTTTACAAAAATGACACCGGCAATTTCCATCACCGGGTGGTGATACAGAATGCGAAAATCGACGGGCTGAAAGCGAACACCGACTACCAGTTCACCGTACAGACAGTGTATGCCGACGGTACGACTTCCGCTGACAGCAACGAGGTCACTGTCACAACGACCACCACGCCGCAAGTGATCAACATCACCGAATACGGCGCTAAAGGCGACGGCACCACGCTGAATACCAGCGCGATTCAGAAGGCGATCGATGCCTGCCAGACCGGTTGCCGCATCGACGTTCCGCCCGGGGTATTCAAAACCGGCGCGCTGTGGCTGAAAAGCGACATGACGCTGAATCTGTTGCAGGGTGCGACATTGCTCGGTTCCGACAATGCGGCCGATTACCCTGACGCCTACAAGCTTTACAGTTACTCATCCCAGGTGCGCCCGGCATCGTTGATCAACGCCATCGACAAAACCAGCTCCGCCGCCGGAACGTTCAAGAACATCCGTATCATCGGCAAAGGCGCCATTGACGGCAACGGCTGGAAACGCAGCGCGGATGGCCAGGATGAACTGGGCAACAGCCTGCCGCAGTACGTGAAGAGTGATAGCAGCAAGGTTAGCAACGACGGTATTCTGGCGAAAAACCAGGTAGCGGCGGCCGTCGCCAAAGGCATGGACATCAAACTCGCCTATAGTCAGCTTCGTTCCAGTCTGGTCACCCTGCGCGGCGTCAAAAACGCCTACATCGCCGATGTCACCATCCGCAATCCGGCCAACCACGGCATCATATTCCTGGAAAGCCGGAATGTGGTGGAAAACAGTGTCATTCATCAGACCTTCAACGCCAACAACGGCGACGGCGTCGAATTTATCAATAGCCAAAACATCATGGTATTCAACAGTGTGTTTGATACCGGAGACGACAGCATCAACTTCGGCGCCGGTCTGGGTCAGGATGCGCAGAAGCAGGAACCTTCGCAAAACGCCCAGTTGTTCAACAACTATTTCCGTCACGGGCACGGTGCCGTGGTAATGGGCAGCAACACCGGCGCAGGCATTGTCAATGTACTGGCGGAAAACAACGTGATCAGCCAGAGCGACGTTGGCCTGCGAGCCAAGAGCGCTCCCGCCATTGGCGGCGGCGCACATGGCATCGTATTCCGTAATAGCGCGATGAAAAACCTGGCTAAGCAGGCGGTTATCGTGACGTTAAGTTACAGCGACAACAACGGCACCATCGACTATACCCCGGCCAAAGTGCCTGCCCGTTTCTATGGCTTCACCGTCAAAAACGTCACCGTGCAGGACAGTACCGGCTCAAGCCCGTCGATTGAGATCACCGGGGACAGCAGTAAAGATATCTGGCATAGCCAGTTTCTCTTCAGCAACATGAAACTCAGCGGCGTGATGCCCGCCTCAATCAGCGACCTGAGCAACAGCCAGTTCAATAATATCGCTTTCAGTGACTTGCGCGGCGGCACCTCCCCCTGGAAATTCGGCGCAGTTAAAAACGTCACGGTGGATGGGAAAGTCGTTAGCCCAAGCCCTTGAATGTTAGACGTATAACCTAATCGCTATTAGCTTGATCACTATTCACCCGATCAACTACACCGGGCAGGCAAGCTCGGCGCTTTTTCGCCGTTATCCGAACCCGGCTTCCGTTAGCGGCGATGGCAAGAGAAACACCGTCATACCAACGCCTGTGGTTAGGTTATACCTGCTGCAACCTATCATCGAAGAACACGCCACCTGACGGCAAAAAGGGGTAACAATTGGTTACCCCTTTCCTCCTTGTCACCTGATTAATCTGTGATCGCTTTCGGGGAAAAAAGAAATACGACATGTATTTTTATAAAACGTCGTTTCGAAGCGACATCTCGTCCGGATAAAACACATTAATCAATTAAAAGAAAACTAAGGAACAAGGATGGAAACCATCACATTTTCACGTCGCCCTGCCCTGGCGTCGATAGTAGCCGCATGTCTAATTAGTACGCCTGCGCTGGCGGCAACGGCTCAGGCGCCGCAAAAACTCCAGATTCCCACACTGTCTTATGACGACCATAGCGTAGCGCTGGTCTGGGATGCGCCGGAAGACACGTCCAACATCACCGACTATCAGATTTACCAGAACGGCCAGCTCATCGGGCTAGCCAGCCAAAACAACGATAAGAACTCGCCAGCTAAACCGTACATTAGTGCGTTTTACAAAAATGACACCGGCAATTTCCATCGCCGGGTGGTGATACAGAATGCGAAAATCGACGGGCTGAAAGCGAACACCGACTACCAGTTCACCGTACGGACAGTGTATGCCGACGGTTCGACTTCCGCTGACAGCAACGCAGTCACTGCCACCACGACCGCCACGCCGCAAGTGATCAACATCACCCAGTACGGCGCTAAAGGCGACGGCACCACGCTGAATACCACGGCGATCCAGAAGGCGATCGATGCCTGCCAGACCGGTTGCCGGGTTGATATTCCGGCGGGGGTCTTCAAAACCGGCGCGCTGTGGCTGAAAAGCGACATGACGCTGAATCTGTTGCAGGGTGCGACATTGCTCGGTTCCGACAATGCGGCCGATTATCCTGACGCCTACAAAATATACAGTTACTCATCCCAGGTGCGCCCGGCATCGTTGATCAACGCCATCGACAAAACCAGCTCCGCCGTCGGGACGTTCAAGAACATCCGTATCATCGGCAAAGGCGTCATTGACGGCAATGGCTGGAAGCGTAGCGCGGACGCCAAAGACGAACTGGGCAATAGCCTGCCGCAGTACGTGAAGAGTGATAGCAGCAAGGTGAGCAAGGACGGTATTCTGGCGAAAAACCAGGTAGCGGCGGCCGTCGCCAAAGGCATGGACGTCAAAACCGCCTATAGTCAGCGTCGTTCCAGTCTGGTCACCCTGCGCGGCGTCAAAAACGTCTACATCGCCGACGTCACTATCCGCAATCCGGCCAACCACGGCGTTATGTTCCTGGAAAGCCAGAATGTGGTGGAAAACAGCGTCATCCATCAGACCTTCGACGCCAACAACGGCGACGGCGTTGAATTTGGCAATAGCCAGAACATTATGGTATTCAACAGCGTGTTCGATACCGGGGACGACAGCATCAACTTCGCCGCCGGTATGGGCCAGGACGCGCAGAGTCAAGAACCTTCGCAAAATGCCTGGTTATTCAACAACTACTTCCGCCGCGGGCACGGTGCCGTGGTAATGGGCAGCCACACCGGCGCAGGCATTATCGATGTACTGGCGGAAAACAACGTGATCAGCCAGAACGACGTTGGCCTGCGAGCCAAGAGCGCGCCTGCCATCGGCGGCGGCGCGCATGGCATCGTATTCCGTAATAGCGCGATGAAAAACCTGGCTAAGCAGGCAGTTATCGTGACGTTAAGTTATAGCGACAGCAACGGCACCATTGACTATACCCCGGCCAAAGTGCCTGCCCGTTTCTATGACTTCACCGTCAAAAACGTCACCGTGCAGGACAGTACCGGCTCAAGCCCGGTGATTGAAATCACCGGAGACAGCGGCAAAGGCATCTGGCACAGCCAGTTTACCTTCAGCAACATGAAACTCAGCGGGGTGACGCCTGCCTCAATCAGCGACCTGAGCGACAGCCAGTTCAACAACCTGACGTTCAGCAAACTGCGCAGCGGTTCTTCGCCGTGGAAATTCGGCACGGTGAAGAACGTTACCGTAGACGGCAAAATCGTCACACCCTGACAGAGGGGTTATTCGCACGCCGGGCCATCGCGCCCGGCGTATTTTTCGTCTTCACTCTTTATCTCTGGCCTTTGCCAGTTGAGCGCGCAAATTAGCCAGATGGTTTTGCCCTTTCTGCATCCGCTCCTGTGGGCTGGCGACCTTGCGTTCGGTTTCCCACATCACATCATCCTGCGGCAGCTCCAGCAGAAAGCGGCTCGGCTCCGGGCGAATCAACTCACCGTACTGCCGCCGCTCGCGGCATAGGGTGAAGGTCAGCTCTTTCTGCGCGCGGGTAATGCCCACATAAGCCAGACGCCGTTCCTCATCGACATTATCTTCGTCGATGCTGGTCTGATGCGGCAGCAGCCCTTCCTCCATCCCCACCAGATATACGTACGGGAACTCCAGCCCCTTGGACGCGTGCAGCGTCATCAATTGCACCTGATCCAGCTCTTCCTCGGCTTCGTTACGTTCCATCATGTCGCGCAGGGTAAACCGGGTTACCACCTGCGTCAGCGTCATCGGCTCGTCAAGGTCGCTGCCTTCCAACATCTCCGTCATCCAGGTAAACAACGTGTTGACGTTTTTCATGCGCATTTCCGCCGCTTTCGGGCTCGGCGAGGTTTCGTACAGCCAGCTTTCGTAATCCAGACCGTGGATCAGGTCGCGCACCGCCTTCACCGGCTCTTGCTCCGCCTGTCGGGCTATCTCGCCCATCCACTGGGTGAAGCGCTGCAATGACTCCAGCCCGCGCCCGCTCAGGGTCTGACTCAGCCCCATGTCGAAGCTGGCGTTGAACAGGCTGCGATTGCGCTGGTTGGCCCACTCGCCCAGCTTTTGCAGTGTCGCCGGCCCGATTTCGCGCTTCGGCGTATTCACGACGCGCAGAAACGCGCTGTCGTCTTCCGGGTTAGTCAGCACGCGCAAATAAGCCAGCAAATCTTTGATTTCCGGGCGGGAGAAAAACGACGTGCCGCCGGAAATGCGATAAGGGATGCGGTTTTGCATCAGTACTTTTTCAAACAACCGTGACTGATGGTTGCCGCGATAAAGAATCGCGTAGTCGCCGTACTGGGTTTTTCGGATGAAGTGATGGGCAATCAGCTCCCCCACCACCCGCTCGGCCTCGTGGTCTTCGTTATTGGCGGTGATGATTTTCAGCTCTTCGCCATAGCCCAGCTCGGAATAAAGCCGCTTTTCGAATACGTGCGGGTTGTTGGCGATCAAAATATTGGCGGCCTTGAGAATACGGCCGGACGAGCGGTAATTCTGCTCCAGCTTGATCACCTGCAACTGCGGAAAATCCTGCTGCAACAGCGACAGGTTCTGTGGGCGAGCGCCACGCCAGGAGTAAATCGACTGGTCGTCGTCACCCACCACGGTAAAACGCGCCCGGCTGCCCACCAGCAGTTTTACCAGTTCATACTGACTGGTGTTGGTGTCCTGATATTCGTCCACCAGCAGATAGCGCAGGCGGTTCTGCCAGCGCTCACGCACCTCTTCATTGCGTTTGAGCAACAACGTCGGCAATAGGATCAGGTCATCAAAGTCCAGTACGTTGCAGGCACGCAGATGCTCGTCATACAGGCGGTAGCAATGCGCGAACAGCCGGTCCCGTTCCGAGCGCGCCAGCGCCGCCGCCTGTGCCGGGTCAATCAGGTCGTTTTTCCAGTTGGACAGGGCGGACACCAGCTGTTGCAGCAAATCTTTGTCATTCTGTAGCCATAGCTCGGTCAGCTCTTTCAGCAGCGCCAGCTGATCCTGATCGTCAAACAACGAAAAATTGGACTTCATGCCCAGCGCCGCGTATTCGCGCTTGATGATCTCCAGCCCCAGCGTATGGAAAGTGGCGATCAGCAGACCGCGAGTTTCCTGACGTCCCAGCGTCTGCGCCACACGCTCTTTCATCTCTCGCGCGGCCTTGTTGGTGAAGGTCACCGCGGCGATATGGCGCGCCTGATAACCGCAGCCACGGATCAGGTGGGCGATTTTCTGGGTAATCACTCGGGTTTTGCCGGATCCCGCCCCGGCCAGCACCAGACAGGGACCGGTCACAAATTCAACGGCGTGTTGTTGGCTGGGATTCATGCGCATGGTGTTTCGTGCTCGACGTTCAAACGAAAATGGATTTTAACAGAAGAGGATTGTAGCAAAAGTCAGGGCCAGGGCGAGGATCCGTTAACCCGCTTCTGAACGCGCCCCGCATTTCCTTTCCTGATGAGGCGGTGCTAGGCTGTGCCTTGCAACATCGGCTTTCCCTTTGCTCAAGGAGCGTACTATGGCAAATACCGCGGCAGCATTGCACATTCTGGTGGATACCGAACAACAGGCCACCGATATTCTGGCTCAACTGGAGAAGGGAGCGGATTTTCAGCAGTTAGCAAAAAAACATTCGACCTGCCCGTCAAAGCACAACGGCGGCGATTTGGGAGAATTCCGTAAAGGCGACATGGTGCCGGATTTTGATAAAGCGGTGTTTTCCTGCGAACTGCTCAAACCCTTCGGCCCGGTAAAAACCCAGTTCGGCTACCACATCATCAAGGTGCTGTACCGTAACTAACTGGGCAGAGGCGGCGCATGCCGCCTCTTCATACATCCTATTATCCAATCGTCATCAGGCTGGCGTTACCGCCGGCCGCCGCGGTATTGATACTGAGCGATCGCTCAATCAATAGCCGCTCCAGCACGATGTCGGTTTCCCCGCGGGACAACCCCTGCACGCCGACAATCGCGCCGGCGCGCTGCGCCAGCTGTTCGCTCAGGTGGCGCAACCGATCGGCGTCGCCATGAAAAATCACCGCATCAAACCGGCTGTCGTCAGTCAACCCGTCACGGCAAAACGCCACCCGCGCCTGCACGGCCTCGGGCAGTTGCCGATACAACGTCTGCCGTTCGGACGCCTCGACCCACAGCGCCCGGCTGCCTGCCGCCAACACCGCCGCCAGTTGCACCAGCGAGTCATCGTCGTTGTCCGCCACGCACAGCACCTGCTCACGCGGCAGCAGCGTATAGGTATCGCGCTCGCCGGTGGGGCCGGGCAACACCCGAACTGTACCGCTTTGCGTCAGCTCGGCATAACGCCGGCAGCATGAAACCAGCTCGTCACGCTGAACCTGCCGCGCCCACGACTCCAGCGCCTGCAATCCGGTCAGCAGCGGCTGACGGGCGGCGACATCCACCGGCCGCTCGCTGTCCTGACGGGCCAGCGCCCGTGTCGTCGCATCATCCGGACGGTGCGACAGCAGCCGACAGAGATAGAGCGGCCCGCCCGCTTTGGGTCCGGTGCCGGACAGCCCTTCGCCGCCGAACGGCTGCGCGCCGACCACCGCCCCGACCATATTGCGGTTCACATACAGGTTGCCCACCTTCGCCTGACTGGTTACCCGGGTAATCGTCTCGTCAATACGGGTATGCAGGCCAAGCGTAAGCCCATAACCGGCGGCGTTGATGTGCCCAATTAGCGCATCCAGTTGACTACGGGAGTAACGCACCACATGCAGCACCGGGCCGAACACTTCCTGCCGCAGCTCCTCTACGCTTTCCAGTTCGATCAACGTCGGCGCGATGAAATGCCCGCGCGCCCACTCTTGCTCGTCCTGACTGTTCGGCCACGCCGCCTGAAATACCGGCCGTCCCTTCGCGCGCAGAGTCTGAATGTGGCGTTCAATCCGCTGTTTCGCTTCGGCGTCAATCAATGGCCCGATGTCGGTGGAAAGCCGCTCCGGGTTGCCCATGCGGCACTCCGCCATCGCACCGCGCAGCATCGCCAGCGTTTTCTCCGCCACCTCTTCCTGCACGCACAACAACCGCAGGGCGGAGCAGCGTTGACCGGCGCTGTCGAACGCCGAGGCCACCACATCCGTCACCACTTGCTCGGTAAGCGCCGAAGAATCGACAATCATCGCGTTTATGCCGCCGGTTTCGGCGATAAGCGGCGTGGTGCGCCCCTGCGGGTCAAGTCGACCGGCCAGTGTACGCTGCAACTGCGCGGCGACGGCGGTGGAGCCGGTAAACATCACCCCGCGCACCCGGTCGTCGCTCACCAACGCCGCGCCGACGGTTTCACCCGCACCCGGCAACAATTGCAGCGCACCGGCAGGCACCCCAGCCTCATGCAGAATCTGCACCGCCTGAGCGGCAATCAACGGGGTCTGTTCCGCCGGTTTAGCCAGCACGCTGTTGCCGGCCGCCAGCGCCGCCGCTATCTGGCCGGTGAAAATCGCCAGTGGAAAATTCCACGGGCTGATACACACCACCGGACCCAACGGGCGGTAGTCATGATTATTGAAGGTTTCGCTGACCTGAACGGCGTAGTAACGCAGGAAATCCACCGCTTCGCGCACTTCCGCAACCGCGTTCGCCAGCGTCTTGCCCGCCTCGCGCACCAGCAATCCCAACAGGTGCTGTTGCCGATTTTCCAGCAGATCGGCGGCGCGCGACAGAATCGCCGCCCGCTCGGTAGCCGGCGTGGCGAACCAGATGTCGCCAGCGCTGACGGCCTGTTCCAGCGCCAGCACGATATCCTGCGGCTGCGCCTCGCGCACATACCCCACCACATCGCGCGGTTCAGCCGGATTGACCACCGGGCGGCTGTCGTCACCGGTATCGTCTTCATTTACTTCTTCCACCGCCAGCATCGGTTGCGCCTGCCACGGCCGGGCAGCGCTGGTCAGTAATGCGCTGGACAGCGACGCCAGCCGGTGCTCGCTGGACAAATCCAGCCCGCTGGCATTACGCCGCGTTTTTCCATACAACGCGCGCGGCAGGGGAATGCGCGGATGCGGTTGCCCGACCAACCCTTCACGCGCCGCCAGCGCTTCCGTTTCACTTACCGGGTCAGCCACCAACGTTTCCAGCGCCACCGACGGGTCGGCAATCCGGTTGACAAACGAGGTGTTGGCGCCGTTTTCCAGCAACCGGCGTACCAGATAAGCCAGCAGCGTTTCATGGGTGCCGACCGGCGCGTAAATCCGGCACGGGCGGTTCAGTTTGCCATCCGCCACTTTGCCCACCACCCGCTCATACAGGGGTTCGCCCATGCCGTGCAGGCACTGGAATTCATACTGCCCCGGATAGTAGTTATTACCCGCCAGATGGTAGATCGCGCTGAGCGTATGGGCGTTATGGGTGGCGAACTGCGGATAGATCAGGTTCGGCGCCGCCAGCAGGCGGCGGGCGCAGGCCAGATAGGAAACATCGGTGTACAGCTTGCGGGTGTATACCGGATAGCCTTCCAGCCCGTCCATTTGGGCGCGCTTGATTTCGCTATCCCAGTAGGCGCCTTTAACCAGCCGAATCATCAGCCGCCGCTGGCTGCGGCGCGCCAGATCGATCAGCGCGTCAATCACCAACGGACAGCGTTTCTGATAAGCCTGAATCACAAAACCGATGCCGTTCCACCCCGCCAGCCGGGGTTCGAAACACAGGCGCTCCAGTAAGTCGAGGGACAGTTCCAGCCGGTCGGCTTCTTCGGCATCGATGTTTATGCCGATATCGTATTGCCGCGCCAGCAGCGTCAGCGACAGCAGGCGCGGATACAGCTCGTCCATCACCCGTTCGTACTGCGCCCGACCGTAGCGAGGATGCAGCGCCGACAGTTTGATGGAAATACCCGGTCCTTCATAAATACCGCGTCCGCCGGCGGCTTTGCCGATGGCGTGAATCGCCTGCTGGTAGGAGAGCAGGTAAGCCTCGGCGTCATCGCCGGTCAGCGCCGCCTCGCCCAGCATATCGTAGGAATAACGGAAACCACGTTCTTCCAGCTTGCGGGCATTCGCCAGCGCCTCGGCGATGGTTTCCCCAGTCACGAACTGCTCGCCCATCAGCCGCATCGCCATGTCCACGCCCTTACGCACCAGCGGCTCGCCGCTTTTGCTGATGATACGGTTGAGCGCGCCGGACAGATGGGATTCGTTGTGAGTGGCAACCAGCTTACCGGTGACCAGCAATCCCCAGGCGGCGGCGTTGACGAACAACGAGGCGCTGCGCCCGACGTGCGACTGCCAGTTGCCGGTACTGATTTTGTCGCGGATCAACGCATCCCGCGTGGGTTTGTCCGGGATGCGCAGCAGCGCTTCCGCCAGACACATTAATGCCACGCCTTCCTGCGACGACAACGAAAACTCCTGCAACAGGCTTTGCACCATGCCGGCACGCCCGCCGCTGTTTTTCTGTCCGCGTAATTTCTCCGCCAGCCCTGCCGCCAGCATGCTGGCGGCGTGCGACATCGCCTCCGGCATACGCGCCTGTTCCAACAGCATCGGCACCATTTCCGTCTCCGGCCGCCGGTACGCGGCGGTGATCGCCGAGCGCAACACCGACTGCGGCAACACCTGTTCAGCGAAGTCCAAAAACGGTTGATGGGTTTCTTCTTGTGGCGATTGCGGCATAATCTCTGCCGCCTCAATCGGGTCCTGCCCGGCCGGATGGGGAATTTCAGGGGTGTCCGCACCACTTTCAAGGCGTTCAAGATAGCTGAAAATGGCCTGTTTAATCAGCCAGTGCGGCGTGCGATCAATGCGCAGCGCCGCGGCTTTGAGCCGCTCGCGCGTGGCCTCATCGAGCTTGACGCCCATGGTGGTGGTGCCCATATCCGCTCCTGTTATAAGAAAGTTGTGTTGGCAAGCAGAATCACTATCGGACATGTTGCAACTTTGTGCAACCTTGTTAACAAGTTACGTTTTTTACTGTATTACTGCCCGTTTTTCTGATCGGACGACCGGTTAGCCCGGCGATGCCGCGAGGTTTTCCTTTGCGTTTGTCCGGCCGTCAGATGAAAGGTGCAACCTGGTAGCAACGACATCGAATCCGCGACCGCTCTGAGCTTGCCGGAGCGCAGGACTGACGGATCTCATCATAATGGAGAACACAATGACGACGATGAGCACACCCTTGCTGGTCACCTTTCTGGTGTACATCTTCGGGATGGTGTTGATCGGCCTGATGGCCTATCGCGCCACCAATAACTTTGGCGACTATATTCTGGGCGGCCGCCGCATGGGGAGCGTGGTCACCGCGCTGTCCGCCGGCGCGTCCGACATGAGCGGCTGGCTGCTGATGGGGCTGCCGGGTGCGGTGTTTTTGTCCGGCATTTCCGAAAGCTGGATCGCCATCGGCCTGACCATCGGCGCCTATCTGAACTGGACCTGGGTGGCCGGGCGCCTGCGGGTGCACACCGAGGTCAACCATAACGCCCTGACGCTGCCGGATTATTTCAGCCATCGCTTTGAAGACAAAAGCAAATTGTTGCGGGTGATTTCGGCGCTGGTGATTCTGGTGTTCTTCACTATTTATTGCGCCTCCGGCATCGTGGCGGGCGCCCGGCTGTTCGAAAGCACCTTCGGCATGAGCTACGATACCGCACTGTGGGCCGGTGCCGCCGCCACCATCGCCTACACCTTTATCGGCGGCTATCTGGCGGTCAGTTGGACCGACACCGTGCAGGCCAGCCTGATGATTTTCGCGCTGATCCTGACGCCGGTCATCGTCATTCTGTCGGTAGGCGGCATCACCCCCTCGCTGGCGGTGATCGAAGGCAAAAGCCCGGCTAATCTGGATATGTTCAAAGGGCTGGACACCATCGCCATCCTGTCGTTGCTGGGCTGGGGGTTGGGCTACTTCGGTCAGCCGCATATTCTGGCGCGGTTCATGGCGGCGGACTCACACCACACCATCCGCAGCGCCCGTCGTATCAGCATGACCTGGATGGTGCTCTGTCTGGCGGGCGCCGTTACCGTCGGGTTCTTCGGCATCGCCTATTTCACCGGCAATCCTGACCAGGCAGGCAACGTCAGTCAGAACGGCGAACGGGTATTCATCGAACTGGCACGCCTGCTGTTTAACCCGTGGATCGCCGGCGTGCTGCTGTCGGCCATCCTGGCTGCGGTGATGAGTACGCTCAGTTGCCAGTTGCTGGTGTGCTCCAGCGCCATCACCGAAGATTTGTACAAACCGTTTCTGCGCAAAAACGCCAGCCAGAAAGAACTGGTGTGGGTCGGCCGTGCCATGGTGCTGTTGGTATCGGTCATCGCGATTGCGCTGGCGGTGAACCCGGAAAACCGGGTGCTGGGGCTGGTCAGTTACGCCTGGGCCGGCTTCGGCGCCGCGTTCGGTCCAGTGATTCTGATTTCCCTGCTGTGGCCGCGGATGACCCGCAACGGCGCGCTGGTCGGTATGCTGGTCGGCGCCGCCACGGTAATTATCTGGAAACAGTACGGCTGGCTGAATCTGTATGAAATCATCCCCGGTTTCCTGCTGTCCTGCGCCGCGATTGTGGTGGTCAGCCTGCTGGGCCGCGCCCCCTCCGCCACCGTGACCGAGCGTTTCCATCAGGCCGAGCGGGAGTTTAAATCCGCGCCGGCGGATGCCTGATCACCAGATAACGACATACCCAGATAACAATATTTCCAGATAACAACATACCCAGATAACAACATCCCCAGATAATAATAAGGCCCGAATCATCGGGCCTTATTATGGGTGAGTCACGGTAATGCGGGTTTTCAATGTTTCATAATCACCATGAAGGCGGATGCGGTTATCCAGTCGGTACACATCGCCGGTCACGTTAATCACCAGCACGCCATCCTGCATACGGATATCCGCGTCGCGGCTGTTAGTCTTGAGCACATCCACCGCTTCCCCGCCGTTCACGCTGACGGTATACCGATAGACAAATCCCACCGTTGCCCCGCCACTTTCGAGCTGGAGAACATTTACCGTGACGTTATCCTCAAGCCGGTATTGCCGCACCAGGCGGTAATCATCGTCCGACCAATAGAAAAAGGCCAAAAGCATCACGAACAAAGCGGCAACAGCGCCCGTCAGCCGCGGCGACGAGAAGGAAAACGCCTTACTCACCTTTATTTCCTGCATCGCTCATCCATGCCCTATGTGGCTGATAGATTCAAAAAAAACGGGGCGCAATCGGCGCCCCGTTCTAATATGCGATAAGTTCTACTGGCCTTAGCCAGCGACCGCAATGCGTTTCATGTCGGTCATGTAGCCGCGCAGCTTCTTACCGATGACTTCGATCGGGTGGTTGCGGATAGCGTCGTTTACGTCACGCAGTTGCGCGTTATCCACGCCGGTCGCTGCTACCGGTTTGCCCAGGTCGCCCGGCTGCAGGCTGTCCATGAACGCGCCTTTCAGCAGCGGAACAGCGGCGTTGGCGAACAGGTAGTTGCCGTATTCAGCGGTATCGGAGATCACCACGTTCATTTCATACAGACGCTTACGGGCGATGGTGTTGGCGATCAGCGGCAGTTCGTGCAGCGACTCGTAGTAGGCGGACTCTTCGATGATGCCGGAGCTGACCATGGTTTCGAACGCCAGTTCCACGCCGGCTTTCACCATCGCGATCATCAGTACGCCGTGATCGAAGTACTCCTGCTCGGCGATTTTGCCTTCAAACTGCGACGCGTTTTCAAACGCGGTTTTACCGGTTTCTTCACGCCAGGTCAGCAGTTTCACATCGTCATTAGCCCAGTCGGCCATCATGCCGCTGGAGAACGCGCCGGAGATGATGTCGTCCATGTGTTTCTGGAACAACGGCGCCATAATACCTTTCAGCTGTTCAGACAGGGCGAAAGCGCGCAGTTTAGCCGGGTTGGACAGCCGGTCCAGCATCAGGGTGATGCCGCCCTGCTTCAGGGCTTCGGTGATGGTTTCCCAGCCGAACTGAATCAGTTTTTCCGCGTAAGCCGGGTCAGTGCCTTCCGCGACCAGCTTATCGAAGCTCAGCAGCGAACCGGCCTGCAACATGCCGCACAGAATGGTCTGCTCGCCCATCAGGTCGGATTTCACTTCCGCCACGAAAGACGACTCCAGCACGCCCGCACGGTGACCGCCGGTTGCGGCAGCCCAGGCTTTGGCGATCGCCATGCCTTCGCCTTTCGGGTCGTTTTCCGGGTGAACGGCGATCAGCGTCGGCACGCCGAAACCACGTTTGTATTCTTCACGCACTTCGGTGCCCGGGCACTTCGGCGCCACCATCACTACGGTGAGGTCTTTACGCACCTGCTCGCCCACTTCAACGATGTTGAAGCCGTGGGAGTAACCCAGCGCCGCGCCCTGTTTCATCAGCGGCTGTACCGCCTGCACTACGGCGGAGTGCTGTTTGTCCGGCGTCAGGTTAACCACCAGGTCCGCCTGCGGGATCAGCTCTTCATAAGTGCCGACTTTAAAGCCGTTTTCAGTCGCTTTACGCCATGACGCGCGTTTTTCGGCGATGGCTTCGGCACGCAGGGCGTAGGCGATATCCAGACCGGAATCGCGCATGTTCAGACCCTGGTTCAGCCCCTGAGCGCCACACCCTACGATGACCACTTTTTTGCCTTTCAGGTAGCTGGCTTCGTCGGCGAATTCATCGCGGCCCATAAAACGGCACTTGCCCAGTTGCGCCAGCTGCTGACGCAGGTTCAGTGTATTGAAGTAATTGGCCATGAGGCGTGCTCCATCTGATATTGTGTTTGCGTTTGCTTTATGTTCGGGACAGCGGTAACCACCGCCATCAGAATGTCATTATGATATGACAGGAAATACATTGCTTAAATTGATATATTAACAACGTCACATTGCAAGAATTGCAACATAAAAACGAGACACTGCGCGCATGGACTTACGGGATCTGAAACTGTTTTTGCATCTGGTGGAGAGCCGCCACTTCGGCCGCACCGCCAAGGCGATGCACATCAGTCCCTCCACGCTGTCGCGCCAGATTCAGCGGCTGGAAGAGGACATCGGCCAGGCGCTGTTTTTGCGCGACAACCGCACCGTGCGCCTGACCGATGCCGGCGAGCACCTGAAAACCTTCGCTCAGCAGACGTTGCTGCAATACCAGCAGTTGCGCCTGATTCTGCAACAACGCGGCCAGTCGCTCTGCGGCGAGCTGCGGCTATTCTGTTCAGTGACCGCCGCTTACAGCCACTTGCCGCCGATTCTGGATCGCTTTCGCGCGCGGTATCCGCTGGTGGAAATCAAGCTCACTACCGGCGACGCCGCCGACGCGGTGGACAAGGTGCAGTCCAATGACGCCGACCTCGGCATCGCCGGTCACCCGGAAACGTTGCCCGGCAGCGTGGACTTCATGCCCATCGGCAAGGTGCCGCTGGTGCTGATCATTCCGGCGCTGCCCTGCCCGGTGCAGGCGCAGGCATTGTTGCCGCATCCGGACTGGTCGCAAATTCCGTTCATCCTGCCGGAGCACGGCCCGGTGCGAAAAAGAATTGACGTCTGGTTTCGCCGTCAGCACATTACCAATCCGCCCATTTACGCTACCGTGTCCGGCCATGAAGCGATGGTTTCCATGGTGGCGCTGGGCTGCGGCATCGCCCTGATCCCTGACGTGGTACTTGAAAACAGTCCGGAACCGGTGCGTAATCGTGTGTCGATATTGGAAGCGCAAGCCATGGAGCCTTTCGAACTGGGCGTCTGCGTGCAGAAAAAGCGCCTGAACGACCCGTTGATAGCGGCATTTTGGGAAACCCTACAGGAAAAATGATGAAACGATCGCTTGCTACGTTACTGCTGCCACTGGCTGTGGGTTGCAGTGCGCTCCCGGCGCTGGCCGCCAGTTTTCCCTGCCAGCAGGCCGCTTCGGCGCAGGAGAAACTGCTCTGCCAGACGCCGGCGCTCAGCCAACTGGACGATGAGCTGGCGAAAGAGTGGCAGAAGTCCCGCGCGTTTCTCACCGGCAACCCCGACCGCATCGCGCAGGACAAAAACCTGACGCAGTTCCAGCGTGGCTGGCTGTCCAGCCGTAACACCTGTCGGGATGAAGAGTGCCTGCGTCAGAGCTACCAGCAGCAGCTTACTCGCCTGCGCTACCTGAACGATGTCACCCAGCACACCATGCCGGATCCGATCACCCGGTCACGCCGCGGCAGTTGCTTTGACGGTGACTACAGTTACGAGTATTACCTGCAGTTGTCCGATCAGGAGTACGCCGAACTGAGCGATTACTTCAAGGAAATGTACGACCAGAAAGCGCCGTACCACCTGGCCAACCTGACGCTGAATACCGAAAACGACGAGATCACCGGCAACGGCTCGGTGGCGTTCCGCTATGCCAACAAACTGGATGACATCACGCTCAGCGCCCGCCAGATGACCGACACTCAGGCCATCGGCCTGACGGAAAGCAGTTTCGGCGGGCAGAAAAAACTGCTGTTGACCTGCGTTGACAACCGGCAGTTGCAAATCACGGTGTTTGACGCCGCCGGTGAAAGCTATCTGTTTGATTATTTGATGGTAAAGGGTAAATAACCCTCAGCGGCTAAACCACTTATCATCCAGAAAGGCGGGGCTGACTTTTTCGGGTTCCGCCGCTCTCTTCATCGCTTCAATCTTCATCAGGTAGTGATACAGCGGCTCCAGCCGGGTAAAACCTTGCGCCAGCACCGATACCAGTTCACCGCTGAACAGCGGTTCCTGATCCTGCCGGGTGGTCATGACCGCAAACGATTTACGGTTGTACCAGTGCGCCAGCTCCGGTGCCTGCTCCTTAACCAGCGGCCGTTTGTAACTCTCGCCCACCAGCTCAAATTCGCGCCCCAGACAGGCCGCTACCTTCAGAAAACCCTGCGGGTTGTCGCGCAGCGTCTGCCGGAATAGCTCCATGGTGGTGCGGCTGGCGCTGTAATACCCTAACCCGTAGCTCCAGTCATACGGCGTCAGTTCGAAAAAGTAGACCGGCGCATCGGTCCAGTCTTTGTGGGTACGTTTGAAGGTAAACCACATTTTGTCGCGATAGCGGGATTTGTCGTGAGAAAAGCGAGTATCGCGATGAATACGGGATAACGTTTTGCCCACTGCCGGCTTAGTTTCAAAATGGTCGTCAATTTGCAGCATGGCGATGGACAGCGATTCCACCAGCGCCCGAAACGGCGTCAGCAGTGTGGCGTCATATTCCGGCCGGTGCTCTTCGAACCAATCCTTGCTGTCCTGCTGGCGTACCTGCTGCAAAAACGTCAGCGTCTGCGATGAAAACCCGTTGAATCCCGTTGTCATGATGTGGTGTCCCTGACTGGTATCAAACGTCAAGCCTACCGCAGCACACCCTAAAATAAAATGCGCCCGGCGGCGTAAACCGTCGGGCGCATTCGGAAAAGCTAACGCGCGTCCACCTTGAAAGAGCTTAGCCTTGCGAGAACTTAGCCCTGCGAGAACTTAGCCTTGCAAGAAGAAACGGAACGCCGGATTCTGCGTCTCATCGTGGCACTCATACCCCAGCGCCTGCAGATGTTGCTCGAACGCCGGGTCGTGTTCCGTACGCTCGAAAGCCGCCAGTACACGACCAAAGTCGGTGCCGTGGCTGCGGTAATGGAACAGCGAGATATTCCAGTACGTTCCCAGCGTATTGAGGAACTTCAGCAACGCGCCCGGCGATTCCGGGAACTCGAAGCTGTACAACCGTTCCTTCAGCGGCTTGGACGGCCGCCCACCCACCATGTAGCGCACATGCAGTTTCGCCATCTCGTCGTCGGACAGGTCCACCACCTGATAACCGCCCGCCTGCAATTCCGCCAGAATCTCCTGCCGCTCAACATTGCCGCGCGTCAGCCGCACGCCGACAAAAATACAGGCGTTGTCGGCATTGGCGTAACGGTAGTTGAACTCGGTGACGGAACGCCCGCCCAGCAACTGGCAGAACTTGAGGAAGCTGCCCTTCTGCTCGGGAATGGTCACCGCCATCAGCGCTTCACGTTGTTCGCCCAGTTCGCAGCGCTCGGATACATAGCGCAGCCCGTGGAAGTTGACGTTGGCGCCGGACAGAATATGCGCCAGCCGCTCGCCCTGGATATTGTGCTGCTGGATGTATTTTTTCATCCCGGCCAGCGCCAGCGCCCCGGACGGTTCGGCAATCGCGCGCACATCCTCGAACAGGTCTTTGACCGCCGCGCAGATAGCGTCGCTGTCAACGGTGATCACATCGTCCAGATACTCCCGGCACAGGCGGAAGGTTTCGTTACCGATGCGCTTCACCGCTACCCCTTCGGCAAACAGCCCGACGCGCGGCAAATCCACCGGCTGACCGGCATCCAGCGCCGCACGCAGGCAGGCGGAATCTTCCGCTTCGACGCCGATCACCTGAATCTGCGGCATCAGTTGCTTGATTAGCACCGCCACGCCCGACGCCAGACCGCCGCCGCCCACCGGCACGAATACGCGGTCCAGATGGGCATCCTGCTGCAGCAGTTCCATCGCCACCGTCCCTTGCCCGGCGATCACCGCCGGGTGGTCGAACGGCGGCACAAAGGTCATGTGCTGCTGTTGCGACAGTGCGATCGCCTTGGCTTTGGCTTCATCAAAGTTGGCGCCGTATAGCAGCACTTCGCCGCCAAAATCGCGCACCGCATCCACCTTGATGTCCGCCGTGGCGACCGGCATCACGATCAACGCGCGAATGCCGAGACGGCTGGCGGACAGCGCCACGCCTTGCGCATGGTTGCCGGCCGAGGCCGTCACCACGCCGTGTGATTTCTGCTCGTCACTGAGGCTCGCCATCATGGCGTAAGCGCCGCGCAGCTTGAAGCTGTGCACCAGTTGACGATCTTCACGCTTGACCAGAATGACGTTGCCAAGCCGTGAGGACAGTTTGTCCATCGGTTCCAGCGGCGTGACCTGCGCCACTTCGTACACCGGCGCGCGCAACACCGCGCGCAGGTACTCCGCTCCGCCGGGTTCGGCGGGAAGAGGTTGTGATACAGCCATGGCGTTTAGCCTCCCAGCTTGCTCTTGTCTCGGACCGCGCCTTTGTCGGCGCTGGTAGCCAGGCTGGCGTAAGCGCGCAGCGCAAAAGAAACCTGACGGTTACGGTTTTTCGGCGTCCAGGCGGCATCGCCGCGCGCCAGTTCCTGCTCGCGACGGCGGGCCAGATCGTCGTCGCTCACTTCCAGCGCGATACCGCGTTTGGGAATGTCGATAGCGATCATGTCGCCGTCCTGCACCAGACCAATGATGCCGCCGTTGGCCGCTTCCGGCGACGCATGGCCGATGGACAGGCCGGAGGTGCCGCCGGAGAAACGACCGTCGGTGATCAGCGCACAGGCTTTGCCCAACCCCATCGATTTCAGGAAGCTGGTCGGATAGAGCATTTCCTGCATGCCGGGGCCGCCTTTCGGGCCTTCGTAGCGAATCACCACCACGTCGCCGGCCTGCACGCGGCCGCCCAGAATCGCTTCTACCGCGTCATCCTGGCTTTCATACACCTTGGCCGGGCCGCGGAACACCAGACTGCCTTCATCCACGCCAGCGGTTTTCACGATACAGCCGTCTTCGGCCAGATTGCCGTACAGCACCGCCAGACCGCCATCCTGACTGTAAGCGTGTTCGCGGGAACGGATGCAGCCTTCCTGACGGTCGATATCCAGCGAATCCCAGCGGCAGTCCTGCGAGAACGCCTGCGTGGTGCGAATGCCCGCCGGGCCGGCGGCAAACATTTTTTTCACCGCGTCATCCTGCGTCAACATGACGTCATAAGCGGACAGCGTTTCCGGCAGGGTCAGGCCCAGTACGTTTTTCACGTTTTTATTCAGCAGGCCGGCGCGATCCAGCTCGCCCAAAATGCCGATCACGCCACCGGCGCGGTGCACGTCTTCCATGTGGTATTTCTGGGTGCTCGGCGCTACTTTGCACAGCTGCGGCACTTTACGCGACAGACGATCGATGTCGTCCATGGTGAAGTCCACTTCCGCTTCCTGCGCCGATGCCAGCAGGTGCAGCACGGTATTGGTGGAGCCGCCCATGGCGATATCCAGCGTCATGGCGTTTTCAAACGCCGCCTTGGTGGCGATATTGCGCGGCAACGCGCTGGCGTCATCCTGTTCGTAGTAACGCTTGGTCAGTTCAACGATGCGTTTACCCGCGTTGAGGAACAGCTGTTTGCGGTCGGCGTGGGTCGCCAGCAGCGAGCCGTTGCCCGGTTGGGACAGCCCCAGCGCTTCGGTCAGGCAGTTCATGGAGTTGGCGGTGAACATGCCGGAACAGGAACCGCAGGTCGGGCAGGCGGAGCGCTCAATCTGATCGCTGTCGGCGTCACTGACATTCGGATTAGCGCCCTGAATCATGGCGTCCACCAGATCCAGCTTGATGAGCTGATTGGAAAGCTTGGTCTTCCCGGCTTCCATCGGACCGCCGGAGACGAAAATCACCGGAATGTTCAGGCGCAGCGACGCCATCAGCATCCCCGGGGTGATCTTGTCGCAGTTGGAGATACACACCATGGCGTCCGCGCAGTGCGCGTTGACCATGTACTCCACCGAGTCGGCGATCAGTTCGCGGGACGGCAGGGAATAGAGCATACCGCCATGCCCCATGGCGATACCGTCATCCACCGCGATGGTATTAAATTCTTTGGCGACGCCGCCGGCGGCTTCAATTTGCTCGGCGACCAGTTTGCCCAGATCGCGCAGGTGAACGTGTCCGGGTACGAATTGCGTGAACGAGTTCACCACGGCGATGATGGGCTTGCCGAAATCGGCGTCGGTCATCCCGGTGGCGCGCCACAGGGCTCGCGCTCCAGCCATATTACGACCATGCGTGGTGGTGGCTGAACGGTACTTAGGCATACTCTGATTACTCCAGTTTAAACGGGTAGCCGGCGGCGGTTTGCGCCACCGGAAAAAGTCTTTGTTTGATTAACGGTTTACCGGGTCCAGCCAGCCCCATTTGTCTTCCGTCTCGCCGGTGAACAGGCCGAAGAACGCCTGCTGTAGCTGTTTGGTAACCGGGCCGCATTTGCCGATGCCGACCTGAATGCCGTCCACGCTGCGAACCGGGGTGATTTCCGCCGCCGTGCCGGACATGAACACTTCATCCGCCAGATACAGCGATTCGCGCGACAACACCTGCTCGCGCACTTCAAAGCCTTTGTCTTTCGCCAGCTTGATGATGGCGTCGCGGGTAATACCCGGCAGCGCGGCGGAAGTGAACGGCGGGGTGAAAATCACGCCGTCTTTTACTTCAAACAGGTTTTCACCTGCGCCTTCAGAGACATAACCGTTCACATCCAACGCGATCCCTTCCTGATAACCGTGACGGCGCGCTTCGCTGCCCACCAGCAGAGAAGACAGGTAGTTACCACCAGCTTTAGCCGCGGTCGGAATGGTATTGGCGGCAACGCGATTCCAGGACGACACCATGGCGTCGATCCCCTGATCCAGCGCTTCTTCGCCCAGATACGCGCCCCACGGGAACGCCGCGATAATCACATCGGTGTTATAGCCGGCTGGCGGGTTAACCCCCATGCCTACATCGCCAACAAATACCAGCGGGCGAATATACGCGCTGGTCAGTTTGTTCCGACGCAGCGTTTCGCGGCAAGCTTCCATCAGCTCGTCAACGCTGTAGGAGATCGGCATACGGTAAATTTTGGCTGAATCATGCAGGCGCTGCATGTGTTCGCGATGACGGAACACCACCGGCCCTTTGTGAGAACTATAGCACCGCACACCTTCAAACACCGACGTGCCGTAATGCAGCGCGTGGGACATCACGTGAACTTTGGCGTCCGCCCAGGGAATCATTTCGCCATTGAACCAGATATAGTCTGCTTTTTTTGTCATTGTTGATTTTCCTTACCGATGCCGTCAGGCACGTATTTGTTGTGATGTGAGCGGCTGGATCTCCACACAGGCAATGTCCAGCAGTTTGCTTAATTGGGTTGACAATAAATCCACCGATCTGTGGCTGGCAACGGTCATTTCTATCTGTACCTGATCGTCGTTATTCGCCTGCGTCATATTCATGGCGCAAACCTGAAAACCACGATGACGGGTCACGCGCAACACGCGCTCCAATACTTCCGGACGATAACGGGCCTGAATGGAAAGCTGATGATGTGTCATGGGAAAATCTCCTGCCATTATTCTGTTTTATCCAGCATTGTTTCATTACCGGCACCCGGCGGCACCAGCGGCCAGACATTCTCATTCTCATCGATGGAAACATGCAGCAGGTACGGACCTTCGCTATTCAGCAGCGCATCCAGGGCGGAATCAATCTGGTCTTTATGGGTGATTTGCTGGCCGGGAATGCCGAAAGCGCTGGCCAGCATCAGGAAATCGGGGTTATCGGAGAGGTTGGTTTCACTGTAGCGTTCGTCGAAAAACAGTTGCTGCCATTGTCGAACCATGCCCAGTCGCTGATTATCCAGCAACACGATTTTCAGCGGCAGACGTTTTCGTTTGATGGTGCCGAGCTCCTGCACATTCATCATGAAAGAGCCGTCACCGGAAATACAAATTACGGTATCGTCAGGGCGCGCCACCTGTGCGCCGACCGCCGCCGGCACGCCAAATCCCATGGTGCCAAGCCCGCTTGAGGTGATGAAATTTTCCGGACGGGTGAAGTGCATATGCTGGGCGGCCCACATCTGGTGCTGCCCGACGTCGGTGGTGATCACCGTCTCGGCCGGCATACGGTCCGCCAGAGTGCGGAGCAGCGCCGGCGCATAAATGGCCTTGCCCGGATGGTCATAACGCCACTCGTATTCGGCCTTCATCATCGCCGCCAGCTGACGCCAGTCAGCGATGTCCAGCGGTTGTTGCAGCGCCGGCAGCAGTTGATTCAGATCACCGCGCAGCGCCACATGCGCCTGCCGCAGTTTATTCAGCTCCGCCGGGTCGATATCCATGTGGATCACACCGGCATGCGGCGCAAACGCGCTCAGTTTGCCGGTCACGCGGTCATCAAAACGCGCGCCGACGGCAATCAGCAAGTCGCACTCCTGCACCAGCAGGTTGGCGGCGCGGGTGCCGTGCATACCGATCATACCGAGATAGTACGGGTAGTCCTTCTCGACCGCGCCCAACCCTTTCAGGGTCGCCACGGCGGGAATTTGAGCCGTTTCGATAAACGAGCGCAACGCCGGAACCGCCTGCGCCATTCCTACGCCGCCCCCCACATACAGCACCGGTTTTTTCGCCCGCGCCAGCATCGCCCGCGCTTCTGCGACCTGCTGGGCCGAGAACGGCATCACGTCATCCACCGGCATGAAACACGGAGAGAAATCCCCTTCCGCCAGTTGAATATCCTTGGGAATATCAATCAGTACCGGGCCGGGACGCCCGCTGCGGGCCACGGCGAAGGCTTCGGCCATGATCTCCGGCAACGACGCGATGGAGT
This sequence comes from Dickeya dadantii NCPPB 898, assembly GCF_000406145.1. Classification (NCBI taxonomy): domain Bacteria; kingdom Pseudomonadati; phylum Pseudomonadota; class Gammaproteobacteria; order Enterobacterales; family Pectobacteriaceae; genus Dickeya; species Dickeya dadantii. Next base: position 4,513,341 of record NZ_CM001976.1, read on the forward strand.
CGACCAGAAAACTGTGTTTGGTGCAGGCCAGCGACAAGCCGAGTACGTCGATCTCCTGAAAGGCATCGGTTCCGATCAGGGCAGAGCCGACCTGGCCGGTAATCGCCACAATGGGTACCGAATCCAGCAACGCATCCGCCAGACCGGTGATCAGATTGGTCGCGCCGGGGCCGGACGTCGCAATGCAAACCCCGACGTTGCCGGTAGAACGGGCATAACCAATGGCGGCCATCGCCGCCCCCTGCTCATGGCGACAGAGCAGGTGTTCCACGCCGCCGTCGTACAACGCATCATAGACCGGCATAATCGCGCCACCAGGATAACCGAATACGGTTTCCACTCCCTGCGCCCGCAACGCTTGTACCACCCACTGCGCACCATTCATAGTTATTTCCCCGACTCTATCTGGGGAAAACAGGATTTTATGCTAATCGACATTGTCTGCTCCCTTGTTGCGATTGCCGGCCCATAAAAAAACCCCCGACCTTTCGGTGCGGGGGTTTTCTTGAATTCGGCCTTGATTTCTAAGCCATTCTTCGTCCAAGTGCTGCCCCGCACGGTGGGATAATAATCACCACCACGCTAATCACGACTAGGCTAATCACCAGGTTGAAGGCTTTCATTTCAGGTTGTTCATTAATCTACTGTCGAACGAATACCTACAGAGTTATCACAGTAAGCCCTGCGGTGACAACTTTTTTTTCCGCGGCTATTGGGTCAACAAACCGATAAGCATCACAAAACGGCTTATTATTCATGCATTAACCGGCCGCGTGCGACATTGTGTTTTTTATCACCCACTTTCGCTCGGAAAACGCCGCCAGCACGGCAATCATGATCGCCACCACACCCGCTACCATCGCCATAGCCAGCGCATAGTTATGGTTGTGGGCTTCGGCAATGCTCGCCTGCAACGTGGCATTAACCGATGCGATCAGGTTGCCGAGCTGGTAGACAAAACCGGGGAGCACCGCTCGCGTGTTGCTCGGTACCAGTTCATTCAGGAAGGTCGGAATCACGCCCCAGGCGCCCTGTACCATGAACTGCATCAAAAACGCGCCCAACCCCAGCGCCCAGGGGCCGTGCGAGAATGCCCACAGTGGGATCACCGGCAAGGCCAACAACGCGGCCGCGATAATGGCTTTCTTCCGGCCAATGCGTTCTGACAGCGTACCGAAAAAGATACCGCCGATGATCGAGGCAATATTATAGCTAATGGCGATTATACTGACGGTTTTCGCATCAAAACCGTGCTGGATTTTTAGAAATGCCGGATACAGGTCCTGCGTGCCGTGGCTGAAGAAATTGAACGACGCCATCAGTACCACCAGATAAAGACAGAGTTTCCAGTGCGTCTTTAACACCGGCAATAGCGCAGTGCTTTCCTTGCGTACCCGGGCGGCCAGCCATACCGGCGACTCCTCCACACAAAAATAAATAAACGGCAACAGCAAAATAGGCACCGCGCCGATGATAAACATGCCGCGCCAGCCGATCTGATCAAACAACAATCCGTAAACTACCGCAGCCAGCAAATAACCAAACGGATATCCGGCCTGAAAAATACCTGACATCAACCCACGGGAGCGGTCTGGAATGGTTTCCATCGCCAGTGAGGACGCAACACCCCAGATTCCCCCCATCGCCACGCCATACAACACTCTCAACAGCAGGAACACCATAATATTCGGCGCTGCGGCGGATAACAGCTCAAACACCGAGAACAGCACGATGTTCAACATCAAAATCGGCTTGCGGCCAAACTTCTCCGCCAGCCGCCCCAACAGCAGCGCGCCGATGGGGCGAACGGCCAGCGTCAGCAGAATAGCCAGCGTCACCTGTTCCATGCTGACGGAAAATGCATGGGCGAGTTCGCTAAGCAGAAAAACCAGAATGAAGAAATCAAATGCATCCAGCGCCCAGCTTAAAAAGCTGGCAATCGCTGCATTACGTTGCAGGGAAGTCCAACCAAGCATAATTTTTATCCTGATAGTGAGACAGCTTCACGTCATTAACAGGCTGAACGGCAAACGGCGCCGCAGTCGGTGAGGCGATGTGAAAATCGCAGATGATATTTTAAATATTTGTTAAATACGCCTATCGCGACCATCAGGCAATGCTGTGATCGGTATGAATCTGTTGCGAACACGGCCACCTTGTAACTTTTTATTAACAACGACAGGAAGCATGCACACAATTTTATGAATCCCGCCTGAAAGAGCAGATTGTTTTATGGCAACGCTTCGCAAAATGGTCATAACCACGATGTCACAAAACGGCCGGACCGGCATGATGCCCTCCTCACAGGGAGGAACGAGCAATGACACTGGCTGTGACCTACACGCGGGCCACTATCGGTATGCAGGCGCCGGAAGTTTCAATTGAAGTGCATATCAGTAATGGCTTACCTGCACTGACGCTGGTTGGTTTACCGGAAACCACGGTCAAAGAAGCGCGAGATCGGGTGCGCAGCGCCCTGATCAACTGCGGCTTCACCTTTCCCGCCAAGCGGATTACCGTCAACCTGGCGCCGGCGGACCTGCCGAAAGAAGGAGGACGATATGACCTCCCCATCGCTCTGGCCATTCTGGCGGCCTCAGAACAGATTGCCGGCGAGAAACTGGCTCAGTATGAGTTTCTGGGCGAACTCGGGTTGTCAGGCAGCCTGAGAGGCGTTCATGGCGCTATTCCGGCGGCAATGGAAGCGCACAAGGCAGGTCGGGGGCTGATTCTGCCGGAAGACAACAAAATGGAAATCACTCTGGTCCCCCACGGCGATACGTTACTGGCTAATCATCTGCTGCAGGTTTGTGCTTTTCTGCAGGGTGAAACGCCACTGCTGCGCGGCAACGATATTACACCTGAAACACCAGCTCATACGCCGACAGCAGACCTGAAGGACATCATCGGCCAGGAGCAAGCTAAACGCGCGCTGGAAATTGCGGCAGCAGGAGGACACAACCTGCTATTGCTGGGTCCGCCTGGCACCGGCAAAACCATGCTGGCCAGCCGTCTGCCCGGTTTGTTGCCGCCGCTTGATGACGAGGAAGCGCTGGAAAGTGCCGCCATCAACAGCCTGATAGATATTCAGCCCAGCCTGTCGCAATGGCGTAACCGGCCATTCCGTTCGCCTCACCACACCGCATCCATTACTGCGCTGGTCGGCGGCGGTGCACTGCCCAAACCTGGCGAAATCTCGCTGGCGCATAATGGTGTGCTGTTTCTGGATGAATTGCCGGAATTTGAACGCCGGGTACTGGACTCACTGCGGGAGCCGCTGGAATCAGGAGAAATCGTGATTTCCCGTACTCGCGCCAAGGTCTGTTATCCCGCGCGTTTTCAGTTGGTGGCCGCAATGAATCCAAGTCCATCGGGTCACTATCAGGGTATCCACAACCGTATGCCGGCACAGCAAATCCTACGCTACCTCAACCGGCTCTCCGGCCCCTTTCTGGATCGTTTTGATTTATCCATTGAGGTGCCATTGCTACCTCCCGGTATCCTTCGCCAGCAAACACGCATTGGCGAGGACAGCGCCACAGTACGGGAACGGGTATTTGAAGCCAGAAAACGGCAGTTAGCCCGTATCGGCAGAATCAACGCGCAAATGAAATCGGATGATATCGCCTGTCACTGCCGGTTGAAGGGCGAGGACGCGGCATATCTGGAAGAGGTGATGAGCAAATTAGGGCTGTCGGTCAGAGCCTGGCACCGGATACTGAAAGTCTCGCGTACAATCGCCGACCTGGGAGGAGAAGATCAGATTCATCGTACTCATTTGTCGGAAGCGCTCAGCTATCGTTGTATGGATCGCCTGCTAATTCAGCTGCACAAGAGTCTGGCACGAACCCAATCCTGCATCAGTTAATCAACAGCGGAAATGAAAATGGGGCCGAGGCCCCATTAAGATTAATCATCGCTTTCCGTGTACTCTTCCACGGTGTCCATTTGCGGCTTGCCGCCAGACAGCGTATGGAAACGTTTAGGACGACGAATACGGCTGACGTACTTCGCCCAGATTTTTTCCAATTCGGTCTGTGCTGCGCGCTCACCGCGGCATACAGCAACAAACTGGGTTTCTTCCTCTGTCACCGGATGACGTTTGCCCGAATCAAGTTCGTTAAATGCCTGTCCATGACGTTCCAGCAGTTGGGCCTCTTTAATCGTAAAGTCACCATGCCGGGAAAAGCCACGTGGATAGAATTTGTTATCAAAAAAACGACTGGTTGTTGAGAAGCTTTCCGCCATCTTACACGCTCCTAATTCTCATATGGTCGTGCCGTTTATGGCGCGGAGTATTAGATAGGCTTGACTTCCTGTAAAACAAAACATTTAAATCATGACGATAAAAATTTTTGGAGGAAAGCATGGATACCGACTTACTAAAAACCTTTCTGGAAGTCAGCCGGACAAGACACTTCGGCCGGGCAGCTGAATCATTGTATCTAACGCAGTCAGCGGTGAGCTTTCGTATCAGGCAGCTTGAAAATCAACTGGGTGCCAATTTGTTCACCCGGCACCGTAACAATATTCGCCTGACACCCGCCGGCGAACGTCTACTGCCCTATGCAGAAAGCCTGATCGGCACCTGGCAAATAGCCAAGAAAGAGGTCGCTCGCTCTCAACAGCACAGCCAGCTTTCCATTGGCGCCACGGCTTCGCTCTGGGAAGCGTTCCTGACGCCCTGGTTGAATGAACTCTATCAACAACGCCCACTGCTGCAGTTGGAGGCAAGAATCGCACAGCGACAAACGTTGATTAAGCAACTCCATGAACGTCAGTTAGATTTACTGATTACTACCGAATCACCGAAGATGGACGAGCTTTCCTGTCAGTTATTGGGCAATTTTTCTTTATCTCTGTTCACTACCGATAATACATCAGCAGAGGAACGCCCCTATATCAGGCTGGAATGGGGGGCGGATTTTCATCAGTATGAAAACCACTGGCTACCCGGTGATCAAGTACCGTCACTCACCACGTCTTCCGCACACTTGACGCGGCAATTGATGTCAACCATTGGTGGATGTGCATTCCTACCCAGCGACTGGTCACTGCACTATCCTGAGTTACACCCGATTCCTGAGGCTAATATCGTGGTTCGCCCCTGCTATGCTGTCTGGCTTGGAAACAGCGATCAACAGGAACTGATTAAACAGTTACTAAAAACCCCACTGAACATAGCTTCTTAAACCACTATTGATGCACTATGCGATCTTGCCTGAAAGTCCAATGGGCTTTCGGAAGATCGATAGATCGCATTCGCCAGCCTTTATTCTTCGCAAATATACCTGTCAGTGAAGAGCTGCTACACACTTCAGATCGTATTAAGACATGCACCATTATGAAGGATGGCAATGGTTCTATATGACTGTGTAGACCCCTCTGCCAGATACATTTTCTCGTCGCACAAATAGGCGCAAAAACCCATGATCAGCTTGCTTGTAAAAAGGGGAAAAAATGAAATGAAAGCTAACAGACGAAAAAAAACCCTTCACGCTATCGTGTAAGGGTTTTTTTTTGGTTTGGCAGGGGCGGAGAGGCTCGAACTCCCAACACCCGGTTTTGGAGACCGGTGCTCTACCAATTGAACTACGCCCCTAAATAGGGTGGCGGTGCGGACGGGACTCGAACCCGCGACCCCCGGCGTGACAGGCCGGTATTCTAACCGACTGAACTACCGCACCACCGATTCTGTACGTTATCAGAGGAGTCAATCCGATAACCGGTGTCTTATTACACCCTAATTTGATGCCTGGCAGTTCCCTACTCTCGCATGGGGAGACCCCACACTACCATCGGCGCTACGGCGTTTCACTTCTGAGTTCGGCATGGGGTCAGGTGGGACCACCGCGCTGTCGCCGCCAGGCAAATTCTTTTCATCCCCGCCGTCACACCATCCGTGCAACCACAGGAACCAATCCCCGAACAAGCCAAATACCGTCGTCTCTCTCACCAAAACACCTTCGGTGTTGTAAGGTTAAGCCTCTCGGGTCATTAGTACTGGTTAGCTCAACGTATCGCTACGCTTACACACCCAGCCTATCAACGTCTTCGTCTTAAACGTCCCTTCAGGGGCCTCAAGGGCCCAGGGAAGACTCATC